>JASHXX010000274.1 GCA_030043335.1 Xanthobacteraceae bacterium | reverse complement strand
TCCCCCCAAGGGGGGAGAAGGAGCAGGCTGCGGCCAGCTGCAATGCTTTGCCCCAACTCAGCCGCCCTTTGGCATGTCTCCACTCGCCGGGACAGCCGCCTTCGATGGAGCGCGTGCAGTGAGCGACCGGACTCGCGGACTCGCGCCCTCGTCCAGAAGGAAGGAGAAAGCCCGGCCGCGCGGGGCGGCGTCGCCGCAGCTGTCCCTGCCATTCAATTTCCTGCAAGAGCAGGAGAACGACCAGATCACTGGTGCGTCGGCCGCTGCGTCGCACGTCTACACCATTCCGCCGTCGGCGCCGTTCCTGCCGACGCTGATCACGGCGTTGAGCGACGGCAAGCTCGGCTTCCGGCTGGCCGCTGATCCACTGGCGCTCGCCGCCGTCACGCTTTACCTGCCGACGCGGCGTGCCTGCCTGATGGCGCGCGATGCCTTTCTCGATACGCTGAACAGCGATGCCGCGATCCTGCCGCGCATCGTCGCCATTGGCGACATCGACGAGGACGAGATCGCGTTCGCCGAAGCCGCGTCCGGCGCCGTCGCCGCCGATGCGCTCGCAATGCCGCCGGCGCTCGGCGCGCTTGAACGGCGGCTTCTCCTTGCGCGGCTGATCCAGAAATGGGCCGAGGCGCCCGAAGTCCGCGGTGCGAGCGGCATGCCGCTCGTCGCGCAGACGCCGGCTGCAGCCTGCGCGCTCGCCGACGACCTGGCCCGGCTGATCGACGACGTGACCATGCGCGGCGTGTCGTGGGACGCGCTCGATGATCTGGTGCCCGACGCGCTCGATCCCTATTGGCAGCTGACACTCAAGTTCCTGCAGATCGCGCGCCGGAGCTGGCCGGACATCCTGCGCGAGCGCGGCTTCATCGAGCCGCCGGCGCGGCGCGACGCGCTGATCAAGGCCGAGACGGCACGGCTCGTGCGCAGGACGGACGCGCCGGTGATCATCGCCGGCTCGACCGGATCGATTCCGGCGACGGCGGATCTGATTGCGGCGATCGCGCGCCTGCCGCACGGCGCCGTGGTCTTGCCCGGCCTCGACACCGATCTTGACGACGCCTCCTGGCGCATCATCGGCGGCGACGAGCGCGACGGTGTTCCCGCGGCGCCGGGCCATCCGCAATTCGCGCTGCAGGCGCTCATCGCACGCATCGGCATGGCCCGGTCTGCGGTCAAGGTGCTGGCGGAAGGGTGCGGACGCGAGCGGGTGATTTCGGAAGCGTTGCGCCCAGCGGCGGCGACCGATCTCTGGCGCCAGCGCGCCGTCGATCCGGCGTTCGAGGCAGCAGCCGTTGCTGCATTCGACACGATCGCGATGGTCGAAGCCGCGCACGCCGAGGACGAAGCGCTCGCCATTGCGGTCGCGCTGCGCGAAGCCGTCGAGCAGAAAAAGACCGCGGCGCTGGTCACGCCGGATCGGGCGCTGGCGCGCCGTGTCGGCGCGGCGCTCGCGCGCTGGTCGATCGCGGCTGAGGATTCCGCCGGGCTGGCGCTGGCCGAGACTCCGGCGGGCGTGTTTGCACGGCTCGCTGCCGACGCCGCGCTCGGCGGGCTCGCGCCGGTGACGCTCCTCGCCTTGCTCAAGCATCCGTTGCTGCGGCTCTCCTTGCGCGGCACTGATCGCGCCGTCGCCGCGCTCGAGCGCGCGGTGCTGCGAGGCCCGCGGCCGCGCCCGGCAAGCGCCGCCCTTGGCCGCGCCCTCGAAGCGTTGCGGAGCGAGCTCGAGAAATTTCGCCGCAAGGAGGAGGCCGATCTGCATGCCTCTGATCCGCGCATCGATCTGACCGACGGCGAGCTTGCTGCCGCCGCCGATCTGGTACGTCGCCTCGCCGACGCGTTGGCGCCTTTGGAAAGCGTCGGCCGGGAGATGCGCTCGCTCGGCGATCTCGCCGCGCGTCATCGCGATGTGCTGGCCGCGCTATCGTGCGAGGGCGGGCGGGAAGGCGCCTTCGCCGGCGCCGATGGTGGAAGACTTGCTGACGCGCTCGATGAGTTGGCGACGAGCCAAGCCGCCGCCGACTTTCCGGTTGCGCCGTCCGACTATGTTGAGCTCTTTGGCGCCGCGCTGGCCGGCCGCGTGCTGCGGTCCGTGCCGCAGCACGGCGTGAGCGTGCGCATCCTCGGCCCGCTCGAAGCGCGGCTCACGCAAAGCGACCGGGTCGTGCTAGGCGGCCTCGTCGAAGGAATCTGGCCGCCGGAAGCTCAGACCGACGGCTGGCTCAGCCGCCCGATGCGCAGGCAACTCGGCCTCGATCTGCCCGAACGCCGCATCGGGTTGTCGGCGCACGATTTCGCCCAGTTTCTCGGCGCGCGCGAGGTGATCCTGACGCGCGCCGCCAAGATCGCCGGCACGCCGACCGTGCCATCGCGTTTCGTCCAGCGCCTTGCCGCGATCGCAGGCGCGCGCTGGCAGGGGGTGATTGAGCGCGGCAACAGCTATCTTGCCTGGGCGCGCGAGCTCGACCGTCCGGACGAGGTCGCAGCCGCGCCGCGGCCGGCGCCGAAGCCGCCGCGCGCGGCGCGGCCGACGCGTCTCTCCGTCACCGAGATCGAACACTGGCTGCGCGACCCGTACACGATCTACGCCAAGCACGTGCTGCGCCTCAAACCGCTCGACGAGGTCGACGCCGCACCCGGCGCCGCCGAGCGCGGCACCGTCGTTCACGCCGCAATCGGGGAATTCACCCAGCGCTTTGCCCGGCATCTGCCGGCCGATCCGGCGCACGAACTGATCGAACTCGGGCGCACGCACTTCGCCGCGCTCGAAGAATTTCCCGAGGCACGGGCGTTCTGGTGGCCGCGCTTCATGCGCATCGCGCAGTGGTTCGCCGCCTGGGAGACCGGACGCCGCCGCGATATCGCGGCGATCGCCGCAGAGATCCGCGGCGAGATCGAGATTCCGCTCGCTACCGGCGCATTCAAGCTAAGCGGCAGAGCCGACCGCATCGAGCGCCACGCCGACGGCCGTTACGTCGTGCTCGACTACAAGACCGGCTCGCTGCGGACCGAGAAGCAGGTGCGCACCGGCTTGGCGCCGCAGCTCACCCTCGAGGCTGCGATCCTGCGCCGGGGCGGCTTCGAGCAAATTCCGCCCGGCGCCGCGGTCGCGGCACTCGCCTATGTGATGCTGAAGGGTGGCGTCCCCCCCGGCCGGCTCGAGCCGATCGTGTTCAAGGAAGGCACGCCGGACAGCCAAGCCGACCGGGCCCTGGAAAAGCTTTCGACACTGGTGCGGCGCTTTGACAATGACGACGAGCCCTATCGCTCGCTGGTGCATCCGATGTGGAAGGCGCGTTATGGCGATTATGATCACCTCGCCCGTGTCAAGGAATGGTCGGCGACCGGCGGTCCCGAAGACGAAGAGTTCGGGAGCGGCGCGCCATGAGATCGCCGAGCATCATCCCGCCCGACGTTCTCGCCTTGCAGGGCGAGGTCTCCGATCCTGCGGTTTCGGCGTGGGTCGCCGCCAATGCCGGATCGGGCAAGACGCATGTTTTGGCGCAGCGCGTGATCAATCTGCTGTTCGCCGGCGTCGAGCCGGAAAAAATTCTCTGCATCACCTTCACCAAGGCGGCGGCCGCCAATATGGCGAAGCGCGTGTTCGACACGCTCGGGCACTGGACCACGCTCGACGATGCCGCGCTCGACAACGCCATTCATGAAGGCTCAGGCGCGGCGCCGGGCGCACATCGGCGGGCGCTGGCACGGCGGCTGTTCGCGCGCGCCCTGGAAACGCCGGGCGGCCTTAAGGTGCAGACGATCCACGCCTTCTGCACGCAGCTTCTGCATCAGTTTCCGTTCGAGGCGAATGTCGCCGCCCGCTTCGGCGTGCTCGATGAGGCCGAACAGTCGCAGCTCCTGGAACGGTTGACGTTGGCGGTGCTGATCGAAGGTGCGTCCGCGCCGGAAGGCGCGCTCGGCCGTGCGCTCGGCGTTGCCGTGACCGCAGCCGCCGACCAAACGTTTCGCGAGGTGATGCGTGAAGCGATCGGCCGGCGCGATGCGATCGAACGCTGGCTTGCTCGGTGCGGCGGTCTCGACGCGGCGATCGCCGACCTCTCGCGCGCGCTCGGCGTCAGGGCCGGCGAGGATATCGATAGCGTCGAAGCCGAGTTCTTTTCCGGCGCCCTGATCGCGCCGTCGGAGTGGCCGGAACTCGCCGCCGCATTCGCGCAGGGTGCCAAGACCGACTGCGAGCAGGCCGAGCGCTGGCGCACGCTTGCCGCACGATCGGGCTCCGACCGGATCGAGACCTATATCGACATTTTCTGCACGAGTGACCGCAGTCCGCGCAGATCGATCGGGACCAGGGCGATCAAGGACGCCGGCCTGATCGATCGCCTGGGCGCGGAACAAGATCGTGTCTGCGCCGTGCTCGAGCGGCGCAACGCCGTCGCCTGCCGCGACCGCAGCGCCGCGCTGCTGACCGTCGCCGCGGCGGTGCTGACGCGCTATCGCGCCGAGAAGGAGCGCCGCGGCCTCCTCGACTATGACGACCTGATCGACAAGACGCTGACGCTCCTCAACAGCATTGAGGCGGCCTGGGTGCACTACAAGCTCGACCTCGGCGTCGATCATGTGTTGATCGACGAGGCACAGGACACGAGCCTCAAGCAATGGGAGATTGTCTGCCGGCTGACCGCCGAATTCACCGCCGGCAAGGGCGCGCGCGGACTCAGGCGCACGATGTTTGCGGTCGGTGACGAGAAGCAGTCGATTTTCTCGTTCCAGGACGCCGCGCCCGAGGAATTCGTGCTGATGCGGCGGCATTTCGAGCGTACGCATCAGGCCGGCGGCCTCGACTTCGTATTCCGCGAGTTCAAGCATTCGTTCCGCTCCGGCGACAGCGTGCTCCGCGCGGTGGACGCGGTGTTCCAGGCGAAGGAGATCGCGGCCAGCGTCACCGCTGACAGCGGCGGCTTTCCGCCGCATATCGCCTTGCCCGACGCGCCGCCGAGCCTTGTCGAAATCTGGGAGCCGACGAAGCCCGAAGCGCTCGAGCCGATCGAAGGCTGGGACGCGCCGTTCGATACCGTGAGCGAGACAAGCCCGCGAGTTAAGCTTGCGCAGCGGATCGCCCGCACCGTGCGCCGATTCATCGCTGACCGCGTGCCGGTCGGCATCGAGCGTCGCGCGGCGCGCTATGGCGACGTGCTCGTGCTGGTGCGCCAGCGCGGGCCGCTGTTCGAAGCGATCATCCGCGCGCTGAAAAACGAGAATGTCGACGTCGCCGGTGCCGATCGGCTGATGCTTACCGAGCATATCGCGGTCATGGACCTCATCGCGCTTGCCGACGCGCTGTTGTTGCGCGAGGACGATCTTGCGCTGGCGACGGTTCTGCGCAGCCCGCTGTTCGGGTTTTCCGACGACGATTTATTCGCCATTGCCTGGAAACGCGGGCGCTCATCGCTGCGCTCGGCGCTTGCCGCCAGGGCCGCGAGCGCCGAGGCTGCCGAGCGCGAGAAATTCGCGGAGGCAGCGGCGCGTCTTGACTCGCTTGGCGAAGCGGCGCGGCGTGAGACGCCGTTTGCCTTCTACGCCAAGCTTCTCGGCGCCGGCGGCGGCCGACATCGCTTCCTCGCCCGGCTTGGCACCGAGGCCAATGACGCGCTCGACGAATTTCTCAATCTCGCGCTCGACTATGAGCGGCGCGAGACGCCCTCGCTGCAGGGCTTTATCGCGTGGCTGCGCGGCGCGCGCGCCGAGGTCA
>JASHXX010000273.1 GCA_030043335.1 Xanthobacteraceae bacterium | reverse complement strand
ATCAGCATGCCGATGTAGAGCAGAATCGGCGAGATCGCGACCACCGGTATCACCGCCAGCAGCAGGGAAATGACGCCGAACCAGGCCAGCACGATCACCATGACGCCGGTCGCCGCCGAATAGCCGATGCGGCCGCCCATGGCCTTCCAGCCGGGATGGCCGATATAGACGGCGTTGATGAACGGGTTGCCCATCAGGCAGCCGATCAGGCTGACGACGCCGTCGGCGGTCAGCACGCGCGTCGTCGGATAGGGATCACCGGCGGCTTCCGCGCTCTCGACATTGTCCATCGCCTCGACCAGGTCGTAGATGCCGAACGGGATGGCGGTGACGAGAATCACGCCGAGATATTGAAAGCCGGAGAAGACGTGATCGAACGCCGGCAGCGGCACCGAGAAGCCGAAATTGGTGAACGCGTCGCTGATCCCCTTGACGCTCAGCCCGCCATAGTCGAGCCCGAAGGCGTTCGAGCCCCAGGCAATAACGACGCCGACCGCAATCGCCACCAGCCCGGCGGGAATGCCTTTCGGATATCTGAAGCCGCCGAACCAGCTCACCATGATCACGGCAAAGCAGGTGAGCCCGATCACCGGGGTCATGTACATCTGCAGCGCCGGACGCATGGAGATGAAGGTGATCGACACGCCGGCCAGCGTTCCAAGCAGCGCGGCGCGCGGCGTGATCTTGCGCACGATCGGCGCGATGAAACCGCCGATCATCAGGATGAAGCTCTGGAAGAAGACCCAGACCAGACCGGCTTCCCAGCCCTTGATCGGGTCGTTGGTCTTGAGCGCGATCGGCAGCATGATCACGAAGGTGACGATGAACATATGCGGCACGCTCACCCCCGAGGGCAGCGCGCACACGTCGCTGCGTCCAGTCGACCGCGCGAGCCGGTAGGCGAGATAGGCGTAGTACATCGTCGACAGGCACAGCATCAGGCCGAGCGCCGGCAAGATGCGGCCGAACACGATCGAATCCGGCATTTTCACCACGAAGCGCAACAGGCCGGTGAGCACCAGCATGTTGACGAGGATGTTGGTGCCGAAGCCGAAGAAGGCATTCCAGTCACCGGTCGTCCACAAGGTCGGGCGATAGGCCGTGGTCGATGTCGTGGTCGTCATCGAGCGCTCCTGTTGGTGGCGACGTTTGGCAATGGCAATGAAGCCCCGGAGCCGTCGCCGTCTGGATGGACGGCGACAGATATGCGCAATGCTCAGGCAGTGGCTTTGTTAAGCTCGCAAGGGGCGTGCCAAATACCGGCGCCTGCCTTGGCCGACATGCGAAGCCGACCGTGGCGATAAAACCGCAGTGGAATCAGACCGATCAGAACCGGCCGGTTGCATGCGTGCCGGCTGCGCGCCTCGCGCGCGGCCGCCGAACAGCGTTCGCCGATCAAATAATAGTCGCTCGCCCGTCATAAAAACGGCACGCCGCTCGCCCGGTCGGGCCGGTCCTCGCGCCGCGCGCCGGCCGGCAATCCATGCGGCTCAAGCCAAGGCCGCGAGCGAAGTGAGCAGCGGCTTCGAGCCGGTGACCGAGCCGAAAATGCCGCCCTGGGCTTTGATCATGGCGAGGCCGGCCTCATGGAATTGCGGGAAATAGGAAGCGCAGCAGTCCGACAGGACGACGCAGCGGAAACCGCGGTCATTGGCCTCGCGGACGGTCGTATTGACGCAAACTTCGGTGGTCACGCCGCAGACGAACAGCGTATCGATACCGCGATTGCGCAACATCAGCTCGAGATCCGTCTGATAGAAGGCGCCCTTGCCAGGCTTGTCGATCACCGGCTCGTCCTTGAGCGGATAGAGCTCGGGGATGATGTCGTGGCCCGGCTCCCCGCGCACCAGGATGCGGCCCATTGGTCCGCGCGCCCCGATGCGGTTCGCCGGATCGCCGCGCTCGACCTTGTGCGGCGGCGCGTCGGAAAGGTCGGGTCGGTGGCCTTCGCGGGTGTGGATGATCAGCAGGCCGCGCTGGCGCGCGGCGGTAAGCACAGCCCGGCACGGCGCGACCGCCGCCTGCAGGCGCGACACGTCATTGCCGAGCGCGGCGCCGAAGCCGCCGGGTTCGAGGAAATCGCGCTGCATGTCGATGATCACCAGCGCAGCCCGGTCGAGATCAACCGAAAGCGGCGCCGGTTCGGCCTCAAAAGTCACGCTAGACATTCGGCCCTCCATCGCAATGCGATTATTGCTACGACGGCGCTGCAAGAACAGGGCCAGCATGCCGCGGGGAAGGAAGTGCAGCAGAGCGGCTTTTGCGCTACTTGGCGGCAGTCGGCACGCGTGCAACAATCGACCGGAATCAATGGCTTAGTTCGTTTCGGACGCCGTCGCGACATGCCGGGGAAAGTAAAAACAGCGCCGAAGGCCAGATCGCGCGCGCGCCAATCGCCCGCGGGCGCGCGCGATTCCATCGACACGCTCATCGCCGCGAGCGCACAGGCCTTGCGGTTGCCGATCGACCCTGCCTGGCACGCCGCCGTCGGGGCCAATCTGCGA
>JASHXX010000272.1 GCA_030043335.1 Xanthobacteraceae bacterium | reverse complement strand
CCTTGACCAATGGCCGAAGATGGATGGCACGCACCTTCAATGTGCTCGGTTTGCTTTTAGGGTCTGACAAACCTAGGGGAACACGACGGCACGATTGTCCGCGCGGGTGCCGATTGGTCCACGCTCCCTAAGTTAGCAGGGCTCGCGTGCTTGCGGCGACTCGCCGCCGAGACTTTCCTAGTCCTCTCTATCAGCGCATTCGCGAAAATCGTCGCTGTCGGGATGCCACTCGAACCATTTCCAGCTCGTTCGCTCGCGTCCGTGGTCATCGGGGCCACCGATGCCATCAACATAAACAATGGCAATCCCCAATTCGGAGGTAGTGTCCTCCTCTTCGAGCGCGATCATATTGTTCCGCAGGAAACTCCCTAACGCTGCCGGCTCGGTTCTGGGCTTCTCCCACAGCAAGAACACGGCTCATTTGTTCAAGTTGTGGCGCCATAAAAAATTCGTTTCGCGTTGGCGGATGCCATTCGGGTCCGGCGCTTAAAAAACAGCCTCCAGTCAATCGCGTTGCCGGCAATCCTCCTCTGTTTTCAATTCGATAACGCAGGATAATTTCTCCTCGATGCCTATCGCGTTCGACGTTGGCATCGAAAATGGAAATTCGGGCACGGAAGCTTTGCTCGAATTGCTCCCTTTGCGTTCTGGCCGAATAGGCGGGGAGGAAAAGCGGGTGCCGCACGACGGCCCGCGTTACAGCGCGCTCTTCGAAATCGACGGCCCTCATGTTCTGGTCAGCCGGGAGTGGGCGAAGGCCGTCGAAGCCGGCATTTTTTCCGGTAAGTTAGTCAAGGGGAGGCGGTTCTTGGAACAATTGATCAAGCCTCGGGTGCCTTAAGGCCCAGTGACCACTTAAGCTGACGGCTAGACAGCGGCGAGCACGTTGTAGGCTGCCAAAGGACGCCCGATGCCCTTCAGCGTAAATTCGCCTACCGGCTCGACGGTGACAGCATCTTTGACCGCCATGAACACCCGAGGACTGATCAGAATTTGACCGGGCTTGGCTTCGTCGCAAAGGCGAGAGGCGACATTGGAGACCGTGCCAATCGCCGCGTAGTCGAACCGCCCCTCAAATCCGATAGTACCGAGTGTCGCATATCCGTGCGCGATGCCGATGCCAAAGCCGATGTGGTGGCCAAGCTGACGCCATTTCTCAGTCAAGGCTCCGATAGCCTCACGCGCTTCGAGAGCCAACAGCACTGCCCGGAGTGCGGGCTTCTCGACTGGCACTGGATCGTTGAATACTACCATCACGCCGTCGCCGGCGTAGCGTTCGAGCGTGCCGCTGTACTTGATGATGATTTCGCCGATTGCTGCGTGATAGTCGCGCAGCAGCGCCATCACGTCCTCGGGATCGGCGCTTTCGGAGAAGCCAGTGAAGCCGCGCAGGTCGCAAAAGAGCGCGGTAATCTCCCTGCGGTGGCTCTCTAGTTGCTTCTCCGTCCCCGACGCGACGATCAGATCGGCCACCTGCGGAGGCAGGAACCGCCGCAGCCTGCTCATGCGCTCGATTTCGCCTACTTGGTCAGTGACGCGCTGTTCGAGTTGTTCGTTGAGCTTCTCGACCTCCTCCGTTCGTTCACGCAATTCTTTCAACAGTCGTGTGTTCTCGATAGCGATAACAGCTTGGGCGGCAAAACTACTCACAAGCTCAATCTGTTTGTCAGTAAATGGACGAACTTCTTGGCGGGATAGGTGGAATGAACCGATCAATTCGTTGTCCTTCAACAACGGGACAGCAAGTAGTGTCCGCACGCCGCCAACTTCGACAGCAGCAATAATACCCGGAGTACGCCGTTCAATGTAGTCACGCTCCGCTGCTAAGTCGGCGGTATGAACGGTCGCTTTAGTTGTTATCATACGGCCGGCAGGATCATTGGGACCGGGGCGAAATCCACTTCGCGCGCGGGCCTCGATGAAGCTGCCTGGGGTATTATTGGACGCCATGAGGTGTAAATTCTCGCCGTCCCAGCGATAGATGTTGCCAAAACTAGCGTCACAAATTCGGACGGCTTTTTCTACCATCGTTGAAAACACCGGTTTAACGTCACCCGGAGAACCGCTGATAACTTGAAGCACCTCCGACGTAGCAGTTTGCCGCTCTAGCGCTTCGGTGAGGTCGGCCGTGCGTTCGGTGAGGTCGGTGGTGCGCTGACGCAGTTCGTTGAGCAGCCGCGCGTTCTCGATGGCGATGACGGCTTGAGCGGCGAAGTTTTTGACCAGTTCGATCTGCTTGTCGGTGAACGACCGTACTTCCTGGCGATACACAGTGAACGCGCCGACTAGCTCGCCTTCCTTGAGCAGTGGCACAAGCAGAAGCGTCCGTATTCCACCGAGTTCGACGCCTTCAACGACTAAAGGAATGCGTTGTTCAAGGTAAGCTGGATGTGCCGCAACGTCAGCGACATGGAGTAACTCTTTGGTCGCCACCATTTGAGCGAGCAGCGTACCCGCGTGCGGCCGAAGCGGTGAACGCCTGCGAGCATCGGCGAGCGCGAGTGGGGTATTGTGGCCCGCCATGAGGTGGAACGCCTCCCCATCCCAGCGATAGATATTTCCAAAGGAGGCGTCACAGATGCGAACGGCATTGGCTAACATGGATGCGAATACTGGCTCCAGATCGCCCGGAGAGCTTGAGATAACCTGCAGCACCTCCGAGGTTGCCGTTTGCTGTTCCAACGCCTCAGTGAGGTCCGTCGTGCGCTGGCGCAGCTCACTGAGCAGCCGCGCATTCTCGATGGCGATGACGGCTTGATCAGCGAACGACCTAATGAGCGCGACCTGCTTGTCAGTAAAGGCTATGGGGTCGCGATGCGCGGTGTTCAACGCGCCGATTGCTTTGCCTTCATGGATCAACGGCACTGAGATCAGCGCGTTGTAGCCAAAGTCACTAGCCAACTTCTGTGTGCTAGGTGGGGCGTCGCGGTTGCCGATAATCGGTGCAATCTGCAATGCGCGTCCCGCCAAAATTGCCTTTCCGGGGAGCAGCCTGTTATCCAAAGGCAACGGATAGTGCTCTGCCAGTTTCTCAAAACCAGGATCACCTTTAATGCCGGCAACATGCAGCATGTTGTGGCGAACGAGAAGGACGAGCGCGAAACGAGTACCAAACAACCGCAAAAGGTTGTCCAGTATTGCTTCGAATACGGGTCGAGTGTCGGCGGTCGATCCGCTGATCGACGCAAGTATTTCGCCGGTAGCAGTCTGCTGCTCCCGCGCCTCGTGTAACTCCCGCCTAAGCTGGGCAATCTCAGTCTCTGCGTCGCTCTGCGACGGACGACTGCTGGCAACCTTTGGCGCGGCGCGGCTTTTCGACTTTGGCGACTTGGGGCGTCGCGATCTAGCTGGTTTGCCGCTTGCCCCGGAATGGCGCTTCATCGCATTCCCCGTGCAGGACAGGGCATCGTAGCCGGTCGAACGAGCACGCAGGAAGTGGTCTT
>JASHXX010000030.1 GCA_030043335.1 Xanthobacteraceae bacterium | reverse complement strand
GAGAAGAAGTGCCAAGAGACGCCGGGCGGAGCGGCCTCGGCGAGCTTGTGCACCAAATCATCAGGCGCGGTCATGGCGAACATTTGCCGGACGAGGCCGGAGCGTCGCGCCAGCGCCTGTACGGAGGCGTGCACGCCGCAGCGATTCGCATAGCGAAGGAGCGCGGCGAGGCTGGTCGGCCCGGCAAGCCCGATGCGCAGGCGATGATCGAAACCGAACGCGCGCAGCCGGGCGATAAAGTCGAGAATCGCGCGCGCATCGAAGCAGAACTGGGTAACGACCTCGACGCTGAGCCCGGTCGCCTCTGCGGCTGCGATTTTTGCCGCGAGCGCGCGGTTGAGTTCTTCATGGCCGATACGCGGGTGGCCTGCGGGATAGCCGGCAATGCCGATCGTGCGGATGCCGCGACGGCCCAGCACGCCTGAGTCGATGGCCTCGACGGCGGATCGGAATGCGCCGCATTCGGCGCGGTCGCCGGCAATCACCAACGCGCAGCGCACGTCCGCCGCGTCGTTGAGCCGGGCGAGGAACTCGTCGAGCGCCGCCTCCGTCGCAAAGTTGCGCACCGCGACATGGGGAACCGGCTCGAAACCGGCGGCGCGCAGCCGCTCCGCCGCCGCGATCACCTCCTGTGCCGGACGGTTGGGCACGGCGCTGACATAAACCCGCGTGCCGCGCCTGAGCGCTGCGAGTGCGGCAATGTCGGCCGCCGACGGTCGGGTTGCCTCGAGCGAGAAATTGTCCATCAGCGCAACGATGCGCGAAATTGCCGGCAGATGTCGTTCGCTGGGGACCGGAGCGAGCGCAGACCCGTGCATGGCTCAGCCGCGGCGGCGCGAGATCACGTAAGATTCGTCGAAGAACCACAGGCCGCCGCGTTCGCGCAGCACCGAGCGCGTCGCATCGATGTAGCGGCCGTCGGCGACCACCTCGGCGAGCCGGTCTTCTTCGACCTGCGCCACGTAGATCGCCGCGTTCCACGCTGCGAACAATGTCGAGGTGCCGATCGAATCGGAGATCTCCGACGGCAGCGTGTGCATGACGTAGCGGAATAGCGACCGGTTGTCGGCGTAGGCGTTGAAGTTGAGATCGCGGGCGGTCGTTCCGAGTTCGTGCTTCACTGCTTTCAGGATCTGGTGGCGATCGTGGATGAAGGGATGGTCGTCCGGCCAGACTTTCTGGATGATCTCCATGCCGGGGTCGTGGCCGTGCGAATGGATGGCGATGAGCCGGCCGCCGGGGCCGAGCGCGCGCGAGAGCGGCGCAATGACCCGCTTGGTCTTGAATTCGAGCGGGGAGCGGGCGCGATAGGGCTGCGAGGCGATGACCAGGTCGTAATTGGCGACAGTGCCGCCGGGTTTGGGGATGATCGGGTCGAGCAGGAAGCGGTGGTCTTCGCGATAGATGACGAGCACGACCGGACGCTCGTAGATCGGATTGCCGGTACGCGCGCTCAACCCGGCTTTCCAGTTAAGCGCCAGGAACGGCTCGAGGTCGATGATTTGCTGCTCGAAGCGGTGGGCGGAATTGCCGAGTAGCGGCAGTTCGTGCCAGACGAGGCTCGAGGCGGCGTTGAGCGATTTCACCGCAAGCCACGGCGCGTCGGCATAGGCGAGATTGGTGAGCACCAGCACGGTCGCCGGATGCTCGAAGAAGCGATCCGACATTTTCTGCAGCGTGAGGCGGACGTCTTCGAGACTGATTTCCTTGCCAACGGTGTAAAACGGCATGTGCGGGAAGCGGTCGTGCATGGCACGCATCACGCGTACCAGCACCGAGCCGTCACCGACGCCGGCGTCGAACACCCGCACCGCTGGCGGGCGCGGATGGATGTGGACAAGCTCCTCGGAGACGCGGCTTGCCACCTCCCATTTCTCGCTGCAGGTATTGACGAAAAGCAGATATTTTTGCCGATTGTCGAAGAAGCGGAAATTGCGCTGCGGGTCGATCGGTCTGACCGGCTGCGCCGGTGCGAGCGGCGGCGCCGCCGGGCGGGTCTCGCGCGGCCGTTCGATGACGATCGGACGCGGCCCTTGTGGCGGATGCGCCGCCATGAAGCCATGGATGCGGTCGAGGGTGTCCGTGGTAATGCGCCCGCCATTGCGCAGCCGGGCGGCGAGCTTGCCGTCGTTGACGGCACGGCGCCCGAAGGTCGATTCGGCTAGGCCGGTCTGCCGGCAATAGTCGGAGATTTCCTGAAGCAACTGCTGGGCGTTCATGACGCCGCTCCCCAAGTTTCCTCAGACGACGTGCGGCCTCTTGCCGGCTTCTGTTGCGCGATTTCGGCGCGCAGCGAACCAAACGCGCGGCGTGGCGGTCAACCACAATCCGGCCCATTATTACGGTGGGCAGGGTTGTGGGATGCAATTTGACAACCCGATTATAGCCTATCAAAAGCCTGATTTCTGCTGGCCGATCGCTCTGACCCCCAGGGACCGCGACCATGTTTCCGGACTGGAGTGGGCGATCTCCCACAACCTGGTGGGCCATGCGAGCAAGCGCGCGCATCAGGCCTTGTGCAATCAGCGCGTTTGCCCCCAAACGCGCCCGCGAAATCCGCCACAATATTGCCTCCGGCCGGCCGGGGCCTCGCCCTTCTGGGCGTGCAGCCGCCGGGTTATGGTTCATTCGGGAACGAACGGGCAAGCCGAGATGCTCTGGGGCCGGAAACGCAAAACGCCGGAGTCAGCCGGGGCTGGTGCGGGCGATCGGCCCTCGCTGCTGAAAGAGGCGATGCATCAGGCCCGCGTTGAGGCCGCCGAGCGTACCGGGGTCGTCGTCGACATGCGCGACGCCGAGGTCGCCCGACTCGAACTCCTTAACGAGGCGCTCGATCCGCTGTTTTCCGACATTCCGCCCGAGATCGAGCTGTTCGATCGCGGCGTGAGCCGCGGCGACACCCCGCGGCTGTGGATCGACGCCGTCGCCCACATCGCCATGGGGCGTGACAAGCGCATCTACCGTTTCCTGCACGATACCCGGGTCGGCCGGCGGGTGCTCGCCGAATCTGACGAGATCGGCGATATGGCCCAGGCAGTCACGGCCTATGTAGCGCGCCGCATCGTCGAACGCGACCGCGCGCTTGACGAGGATCCCGATTTCATCAGCCGCGTGCGGCCCCAGGCGGCCGCACGCGAGCGCCGCCGCCGGCGCTGGCGGGCAGCCGGCGCCTTCGTGTTCGGTTTTCTCCTCGGCGTGCTCGCGCTGGTGGCGGCGGTTTTCCTGCTGGCGCGCTGACCGGCCCCGGCAACGGCTGTTTGTTTCGGCAACGGCGGTTTACCAAAGCGTCTCACGTTCGAGCTCGCGGACGCGACCATCGGCGTCCCACATGCGCGTGGTGACCTCGCAGCGCCAGGCGTCGGGCTCGCCGTCGATGCGGAAGATATTGAAGCCGGCGGCATGTTCGCGGTGGTGCGGCGCCCGGGCCGACGCTGACGGTACGCCGACCGTGGGAATGCTCCGGTGCGGCCCCTCAAGCCAGATGAGCGAGCGGCGATGATCGTGACCGTGCAGTACGAGTTCGGCTCCCTTTGCCGCCAGCACCTGCCGGAATTGCCTAGCGTCGGTCAGCCGCCGCAAATGCCGCCTGGCGGGACTGACTGGCGGATGGTGGATGAGCACGACCCGGAACAGCCCGCTGGTTTCGTCGAGGAGCGCAGCGAGGCGCGAGAGCTGCCTCTCGCCCAATCGCCCAGTGGCGAGGAGTGGCGCCGTCGGCACCGCCGAAGAAAGCACGATCAGCGCCACGGCGCCGCGCCGGCGCAGGAACGGAAACGTGCCCGGCTCGGCGCTGTCGTCGCCGCGCATATATTCGCCCCAGAACTCGACCGGCAATCGCGCCGCGCCCGGCACATAGACGTCGTGATTACCGAGGGTGACGGTGACGTCCGACGGCGGCCCAAGCGTCTTGAGCCAGTCGCGCGCCCGCGCGTACTCGGCCGGCAGCGAGAGATTCACCAAGTCGCCGGTCACCGCGGTATGGTCGGGAGCGCAAGCTTTGAGGTCGCGCGTGACGGCGTCGAGGACCTCCGCCCGGTGTACTTTTTTGCGCCCACGCTGCCAGTTGATGAAGCCAAGGCCGCGCTTGTTGGGTAGCTCCGAGAGCCGCGGCCGCGCCGCGAGATGCAGATCGGAAAGGTGGGCAAGCACGAACATGGCGCGGCGAGGATACGCGAATTCACGCCACCAATTGCGATTTTATCGGCCGTGTCTACTCGCCGCGGCGTGAACGGGCTTCTTTGCGGGCCTTTCGGTCCCGATGATAGGTGAGCGCAAGCGCAATACAGTGTCGCAATTCGTCGATCGGGACGGCGTCGCCATCGTCAAAGACGATGGCTCGGTTCTTCTCGAAAGTGAATTTGTCGGGATACCTATCCCGGAAGGTCTCAATCAGGTTGGTCTGGCAGTGAAAATACATCGCATATTGGCCGCGCGAGCCCTTCGCATTGATCCGCACCGTGCTCCCGCTTCCCGACGCCGTTGTCAGATAGCTCGGCTCGCCCCAGCGCAGCGTCTCTTCCAGCTTGCCGACGCCTTCGGTCGCGGCAGCGGTATCGAAAATGAGCTCGCGGAGAACGAGAAGCTTGCGCCGTACGTCTGCAGAGTAGCCGGCAAAGATCGCGGCAACGGCGGAATCGGCGAATTTCCTGAACTTGCGGGTTCGCCTGGGCATGGCGTTGCGCGTCGCCGCTTGCTGCCGCGGATTTTTGGTCACGAGCTGCCGATCAGGATGCCGGCGGCAAACACCAGCACGCCGCCGACCACGACCTGGAAGGCGGCCTGCAGGAACGGCGTATCCATGTAGCGCGTGCGGATCCAGGAGATGACCGCGAGTTCGATCGCCACCACCGCAAAGGCGACGCCGGTGGCGACATAGAAGTGCGGAATGAGATAGGGGAGGGCGTGCCCGAGGCCGCCGAGCGCGGTCATCAGGCCGCACACGGCGCCGCGCACCAACGGGGCGCCGCGGCCGGTAAGCGAGCCGTCGTCGGACAGGGCCTCGGCGAAGCCCATCGAGATGCCGGCTCCGATCGAAGCCGCGAGCCCGACGAGAAACGTCGCCCATGTATTGTGGGTGGCGAAGGCGGCGGCAAAGAGCGGTGCCAGCGTCGAGACGGAGCCGTCCATGAGGCCGGCGAGGCCGGGCTGCACATATTGCAGCACGAACATGCGGCGCGCG
>JASHXX010000271.1 GCA_030043335.1 Xanthobacteraceae bacterium | reverse complement strand
GACGCACTCTCCTTTCGCCTCACGGCCAGCGACGGCGCAGCGCGCACCGGCGAGATGACGACCGCGCATGGCGTGGTGCGCACGCCGGCCTTCTTGCCGGTCGGCACCCAGGCGGCCGTCAAAGGCGTGCATCACGACGACGTGCGTGCCGCGGGCGCCGATATTCTCCTCGCCAACACCTACCATCTGATGCTGCGGCCCTCGGCCGAGCGGATCGCGGCGCTCGGCGGACTGCACGAGTTCATGCACTGGCCCGATCCAATCCTGACCGACTCCGGCGGGTTCCAGGTGATGTCGCTGGCGCCGCTGCGCAAGATCACCGAAGCGGGCGTCACCTTTCGCTCCCATGTCGACGGCACCATGGTCGAATTGACGCCGGAACGCGCCATAGAGGTCCAAATCCTGCTCGGCTCCGACATCGCCATGCAGCTCGATGAGTGCGTGCAGCTGCCGGCGCCGCGCGGCGAGATCGAGCGGGCGATGACGCTGTCGCTGCGCTGGGCCGAGCGGTGCAAGCGCGCCTTCGAAGGCGCCGCGCCAGGCCGCGCCTTGTTCGGCATCGTGCAAGGCGGCGACGACCACAAGCTGCGCGCCGAGAGCCGGCGCGCGCTCCTCGACATCGGGTTCGACGGCTATGCCATCGGCGGACTCGCGGTCGGCGAGACGCAAACGGTCATGCTCGACGTCGTGACCGAGACCGCCGCCGCGCTGCCGGCGCGGCAGCCGCGCTATCTCATGGGCGTCGGCACGCCGGCCGACATCCTCGAAGCGGTCGGTCGCGGCATCGACATGTTCGACTGCGTGCTGCCGACGCGCAACGGCCGCCACGGCCTCGCCTTCACCCGCTTCGGCCCGATCAACATCAAGAACGCGCGCCACGCCGACGATCCGCGGCCGCTCGATGCGCAAAGCCGGTGTCCCGCGGCGCGCGATTTTTCCCGCGCCTATCTGCACCACCTGTTCCGCAGCGGCGAGGCGCTCGGCGGCACGCTGCTCTCGCTCGTCAATCTCTACTACTATCAGGACCTGATGGCCGGCGCGCGCGCGGCGATCGGCGCTGGCCGCTTCGCCGATTATCTCGGCGAGACCAGGGAGCAGTGGACCGCCAAACGCGATCGCTCCTTGTGAATTCTGCGGCGTCCGACAGAGCAACCCGCCGGCTGCAGCGGATGCAGCGCCGGCGGGTCGCTCACGTCGCGCGCGGTACTCAACGCTACCCGACCGGCGCAACTACATCTTGTTAAGCTGGCCGCGCACCTCGCCGCCCTTGTTCGCATCGGTGTGAACATTGACGTACCAGTTGCCGGCCATCAGGTCGGCGGCCTGGGCGTCGGTGAGCGTCGCCGAGCCCTCGAACGGGCTCGTCGCCGGCTTGATCGCCAGCGCGACGCCGGCGTTCTGGCCGGCGGGCGCCGGGCCGTGGAAATGGGCCCCGGTCGCCGGGCCGCTCAATCCGGAGTAGCTGCCTTGCCACGACAATTGCTTGCTGGCGGAGTCGTACGTCGCCGTCACCGTCCCGGTTCCGGTGGTCGCGTTCGGCGGCACTTCGCTCGCCCCTTTTAGATCGGCCTTGAACTTCACGGTTTCCGCATAGCTCGGCGACGCCAATGCCAACACGGCGGCAATGGCGGCCGCGCCGACGGGAAACGCGATCACTTGGCGCATGAACATTCTCCTTGCGGCCAGCCCCGAGGCGATGACTGCAACGCCGGGCTGGTTCGCGGTTAGCGCAAGATGACTTGACCTTGGGCCACGGCGCCGAGGGAGCGGCGCCGGCCGGTCCCGGATACGCTCGGGATCGGCCCAACCACGATCAGAACGCTACGCCCCCAGACGCAGCCCGGCCGGAGCCTAGCGCGGCCGAAGCGCAATAGAGGTCACAAATTCGTGGTTGCAATCGTCGCACGACCACGTATGCCGGATGCTCCGGCAAGGCTGAAGGCGGATTGCTCGGCGACCAGCAACATGCTGCCGCAACGCGGGCATTTGGGTCGGCCTAAATCGCGGGTCGAAACGCGCTCGGCGCAATAGGTGCTCATCGTCGCTTCTCCTCGACGCTCCCTCACGCACCCCGACCTGACTGATGTGCCGCCGATGCTGCCCGCGGTCTGTGGCGCTCCTGCGACGCCTTCGTGAAACTCTCATGGCCCGCTCGGATCGCGCGAAAAATTCGATTCATAATGCGTTCTGGCCCGCGCCGCTCAAGGTCGCAATCCGCGTGCGGCGCCGGCGCGGCGCGTCGGCGCAAAAAAAGACAATCGCCTGGCATGATTGGGCCGCAATTGCGGCGGTCGGCGAAATTTGTGCGGTTCGGAGATTTTGCTCGGCTTGAATTCTCGGCGACTCAGTTAAGCTCCGATTTGTCGGGGCAAACTGAGCAATGGGGGGCTGCTGAAAGCAAACAAGGGGAACGTTTGCAATGGGACAGGCACATCCCTCAGCACGCCATGATGAGAGTAAGGCCGACCTTCCGGCGCTGCCGCCTAACTCCGAGAAACGTGACGCGCAGAAACTTCAACAGGAAAACGCGCAGCTTCGGGAGCTTGTAGTCCAACTATCCAAGATCGTTGTCAGAGTCGTTGTCGATCACGAGTGACCGCAAAGGAGGCCGCCAGGATGGTGGCCTCTTTTTGCTTCGCCTCGAAGCCGGTGCCGCGCGGCGCAGCGCCGAAATAACAAACCTCGCCGTTCACTCAGAGCGGCGAGGTT
>JASHXX010000270.1 GCA_030043335.1 Xanthobacteraceae bacterium | reverse complement strand
GCCGCGACCGTCGCAGCCATTGCTCCAGCTGCGACCGGCCATCGGGCCGGTGGCCCCAAGGCAATCAAAACACCTGAAGAGATACCGGCTGCAGGCCAGAAAACAGCCACGCCATCAGGTTTCATAAGCAACCCGAGGCTTAACTGCGCCGCGAGGAAATAGGCCAATCCGACCGCGGCGGCGAGTCCCGTGCCTCTCGCCCATTGCTGAGCTGGACTTGCTGCAACGGATCCCTGGCCCTGGCCGTATAGAGTTCGACCCTCAAGCATACCTAAATAACTCCGGCATACTGGCCCCATTCATCCTTATTAGATTCCGATTTCGCGCTTGTCGCAATCGACTTGCAGATGCCTCAATTTGCCGACTGTTGCCCTTTGCTGATCCAGCGGTTGGCGTTTGCCACCTCGGGCTTAAGATGCCAAAGGCAATCGCTCGATCGTCAACAAAAGTCAGCCATGGAAGAATGCAGACGTTCAGCGCACAACAGGCGCCCACACTTGGAAACAAGCCCTCATAGCGGTCATTGTGGCAATCTCTCGAACTAAAGTAGCTCCCTCTTACCGCTCAGCCAAGGAACAGCGCACTTTCCAGGGATATACACTGGTGACGCGACAGGGAGAGCGCGCAGATGGCGAGCCAAGCCAACACGAGGCGCCACCAGGTCTACGGCAGGTCCGAATAGTAGATTGCTACGGTCGCCCCTGCGGTAGGCAACGAAAGGGCTTTCAAGTGCACGTGTCACTCGGCCCTGTATGCTAACACCCATTATAGTGCTGTCAGCTGTCGCGTGATCTGACCCGCCGCCGGGCACCCTTCTGCGGAGACCAAGTTCTCTAGTATGGGTACACCTCTTACCTTCACCCGCGGCCAGGCGGGCGTGGTCAGAGGATAGCGAAATGAAAGCACGTCGTGGAAAACGGCGTGCTGCATCCATGCCGGCTTGTCGAGCACAGACCCGCCTCGATCAAGGATCCTAAGGCGAACAAGCACCATTTCGTCGTAGAGGAAAATCGCGGCTCTCGTAGAGGCGATGGATGTCTTGCCCATCGAAACGCTCGTTTCCGACCTGCATCCAAGCGCCGAGGGCGCGAATTGCCGGAAAATCCTCAACCGCGAAGCGGATTGCCTCAGCGGCCGTCGCGAAACGGCGCCTTATGAGTCGGGAACGCGCTCCACCCCTGCGCCTTGCCATGAACAATTCGGCTGGTTGTCCGTAGTCAAAGGTCATGATCTCTTTGTCCAGAAACGAGCACTGAGTCCCGTGCAATGTGATTTAGTGTGCTCTTCTTGATCGTCGTTTCGGATCAGTTGCACACCGCCGTAAGCAGTTGGAGAGAGCAGGTGGCTGTTTCGGAATCGCCGAGGTCCGGGGGAACAACTTTCGTGATGTTGCTGGCGCAGTCGGTCAGTCTGCGAGCAATCAATGGGGACGGCCGATTTAAAGTGGCCGGCCGTCCCCTCACTCTGAGTTTGCAGCTCGATCGCGTTTTTCGGTCAGGCGCGAGCGAAAGGAATGGCGACGAACTTCGTCGTATCGTCGGACTTCACCCGCATCAGCACGGCATGCTTACCATTTTTTTGGGCCTCGCCGATCGCTTTGCGCACATCGGCAGCGGTGGCGACCTTGGACCCGCCGACCTCAAGGATGACATCGCCACTCTTGAGCCCATGCTCGGAGGCAACTCCGTCGGGATCGACTCCAGTCACCACCACTCCTTCGGAGCCGCTTCCGGCAACTTCGCCGGCGGGGGCAACGGTCATTCCAAGCTTAGGCAGGTCGGCACCCGTGGTGTCAGAGTCCGGATTGGTGGCTCGGGCTTCTCTCGATTTCGGGAGTTCGCCGAGGGTAAGCGAGAAGCTCTTTTCCTCACCCTTGCGCCACACGGTGAGCTTCACGGTCGCACCAGGCGTCATCGAACCGATTTGCTTGGCGAGGTCGTGAGCGTCCTTAACCCCATGCCCGTTAACCGCGGTGATAACATCACCGGAAACAATGCCAGCTTTCGCCGCGGGGCTGTCTGCTTGAGGCTCGGTGACCAGTGCACCCTCGGTTCCCTTCAAGCCGAGACCCTCCGCGATGTCGGAAGTGACGGGCTGAATCTGAACGCCGATCCAGCCGCGGCTGACCATGCCCTTGTCCTTTAGCTGAGCAACTACCGCCTTTACGGTTTCGGCAGGGATGTCGAAGGCAATGCCAACCGACCCGCCCGACGGTGAAAAGATCGCGGTGTTAACCCCAATGACATTTCCTTCCATGTCAAAGGTCGGACCACCGGAATTGCCCTTATTCACAGGCGCGTCGATCTGGATGTAGTCGTCATAGGGGCCAGAGCCGATGTCGCGACCGCGAGCCGAAACGATCCCAGCCGTCACTGTCCCGCCGAGGCCGAACGGGTTGCCAACCGCGACCACCCAATCTCCAATGCGCGGCGTTGTGTCCGCAAGCTTGACGAAGGGGAAGTCGGTGCGACCGTCCACTTTGATCAGAGCAAGGTCTGTGCGCGCATCGGTGCCGATCACTTTGGCATCATAAGTCTTGCCATCGTCGGTCGTGATCTCGACGGACTTCGCCTTGTCCACAACGTGATTGTTGGTCACGGCATAACCGTCGGGGGTGATGAAGAAACCGGAACCCTGGTCAGTCACGAACTGACCGCGCGGCGGCAACTGGTTTTCCGGCGTGCCCTCATCATTAGGCATTCCGAAATTGGGCATCCCGAAGCGACGGAAGAAACGCTCCATCGGTGAGTTCTTCTGAAACGGCATGTCGCCGTCGAAACTCATCATTTCAGAGCCGGCTTTCACTTTAACCCGCACCGATATGACGGCAGGTTTGACCTTTTCGACGAGGTCGGCAAATCCCGCGGGGCGCTGCGCGATTTCCGCGGCGTTGGCCGCCGCGTAAGTCGAAAGGCCAGTCCGGTGGAGGCCGTTGGGCCCTATAGTGGCGCCGATCAGACCGACACCGGCAACGGTGGCAAGTAGGACAAGACGACGAGCCGAAAGCGCTCGCCATCCAGTTACAGAGCGAACAGATCTCATGTGATAATCTCCGGTTAGTTCGACGCCAATGACCGACGCCGCTTTGGCCGGACCAATGAGGGCGACCACATTGCTACGAGGTGGAGGCGTGATTAATGTTTGGTAATTCGACCAATCGCCGATTTACACTTGTGCTACGGGAACTTCGGAAAAATTTGATTGACGGTTCAAACCGCACATTCAAAGCGACAAGAACGAGTCATTTGGACGCCGCGAAACGCTTAGAGTTCAACGAGTCATTGTGGCCGAACCATCAAATACCAAAAGCCGTCCAGCGTTGATCAAGCTGCTTATTTCGAACAACGCGATTGCTGTTCATATTTTATTGGCTGTTTCGAAATCCGTTGTCAGGCCTGCAACTCGTCCAGCAACGCCTTGGCCTCTTTCAGATCGAGCGTGTCGAAGCCTTCGGTGAACCAGCCGTATATCGGCGCCACGAGATCCGCCGCTCGGGTGCGCTCACCACGTTCGGCCCACAACCGCGCGAGATCAGAGGCGGCACGCAATTCGAGCGAGCGGGCCTCTTGCGCACGCGCCACCTCCAGCGCTTTCAAATAGTCCCTCTCGGCCGCCGCCCAGCCGTTCCCGGCCTGCGCCAACAGGAGCTTGCCTTGTAGGCGGCGGATCTCCGCCTCGACGTAGTGTTCGCCGGTCTTCTCGACCAGCGCCTCCGCCTCGTGTAGGGCATCAAGGCCCTCGTTGTGCCGGCCACAAGCGGTCAGCGCTTGCGCTAGCAGGATCAGATGATAGGTGCTCTGGAATCGAGCTCCTGTTGCGCGATAGGCCGCCAGCGCCTCCAGTATCTCAGCCACGAATTCCGCACGCGGATCCAGCATAGCTCTTGCCGACGCCTGCATGATCCGACTAACCGCCACGACCATGGAAAATCCGTGTTCTCGCGCTGAGGCAATCGCCACGGCTGCGCGCTCTTCGACGATCGACCATTCGCGACGGTAAGCATGGAGGACGCTGTTCCAATAAAGGCCACGAGCACGGGAATAGTCGTGCGGGATTCGCCGAGAAATCGTCAGCGCCTCGTTGCCGGACCGTAAGGCCTGATCCGCATAGCCGAGCAACCAGCTACACCACGCATCATAAGCATAGCTGCCTGCACCGAGTTCAACGCCGTATTCGAAGGCCCGGTGGGTGGCTGCCGCATCCGTCATGTCGCTGAAAAATCGAATGGCTTCCTCGGAATGCTGGCGGGCCTGTCCCAAATTTCCAAGATGCACGTTGCTGACCGACACCGTGAAGTTTGCAGCGAGGCGATCCCCCGCGTCGCCAATTAGCCGCGCCCGCTCGAGAAACTCGTCGGCAGTCCTCCCGGCATTTGCGTGGTTAGCTCCGGTTAACTCGAAAAGCCAAACACCGAACATCACGGGACATACGATGCTGTCGTCGCCGATTTCAGCACACAACTCCCTGGCCCTGCTGAAAGCGCGGATCGCCTCGGGAGACGCGTAGCCCCTGGCGGCCATACTCGCCTTGCCGAGCAGAGGTTGCAGCGCGAGTTCCCGCTTTGCCCGTTCTTGGGTCTCGGGAAGCTGTGCCAACTGGGCGAGGCCGGCAGTCAGGTGTCCGATCGCCTCCTGATTGGCGGAGCGGCGCAGCGCCTGGTCGCCGGCCATGCCCCACCATTCGATCGCGACGTTAGTCAGGCCCGCTTGCGTGAAGTGATACGCCAGCACTTCGGGCTCGGCCGCCGCCGTAGCGGCGAAACGATCACGCAAAATCTCGGCAACGCGGCGGTGCAGAACCTGCCGCCGGCTTTTGAGCAGATTCTCGTAAGCCGCGTCCTGGATCAGCGCGTGCTTGAAGCGGTAATCGGATTCAGGTGGCAGGCCCTGGACCAACACAATGTCGGCTTCGGCGAGCTTTTCCAGCGCGGCTTGCAGGGCGGCGTCCTCCAGGCCGGCAACGACCCGCAGCAGCGAGTAGGAGAAACCGCGTCCGATTACTGAACCGATTTGCGCCACCTCGCGCGCCGGACCGAGCCGGTCGAGCCGCGCCATCAGCGATTGTTGCAGCGTCGGCGGAATGGCCTCGTTGCCGCCCTGCTCACCGCGCTCCAACAGAAGCCGCGTCACTTCCTCGACGAACAGCGGCACGCCGCCAGTGCGCGCGGCGACGTCCTCCACTACATCGCGCGGCAGCGCGTGGCGAGCTGACAGCTCAGCCACCATGTCGCGCACCTGCGCGCGATCGAGGGGCGCCAGCGAGATCATGCCGTGATGCGAGCGCATACCCCAAGGCGGCCGGAATTCGGGCCGCGTCGTCGCCACGACAAACAGCGGCGCCAACGCGCCGCGCTCGGCCACGCCACGCAAGACGTCGAGTGTGGTTGGATCGGCCCAATGCACATCTTCGACCGCAAGCACCACTGGCTGAACCTGAGCGCTTGCGACCAGCGCCGTGGTTAGTGCCGCTAATTGCCGGCGCCGCAATTCCTCAGGTGCCAATGTCGGCGCGAGCTCCGCTGGCAGTGGAATGTCCAGGAGCGACGCGAGCAAAGGGACATTCTCGGTCGGGTCGGCTTTGATCTGCGCCAGCGTGCTCTCTAGTTCCGCGAGGCGCTGCTGTGCGGGCAGTTCTGCCCCGCCGAAACGCATACGACCCCATTCGGCGATCGGATGAAGCGGTGTGTTTTGCAGAAGCTGCGAACAGCTCCATTCGACCCAGGTGTGCGGCACGTCGCTTAGCCGGACATGAAATTCTTCGATCAAACGTGATTTACCTAATCCCGGTTCGCCGACGATCAGCACCAACTGCCCGTCGCCCTGGCGCGCCCGTTCCCAGCGTCGCATCAGCAATGCAATTTCCTCGTCGCGACCGACAAGCGGGGTGAGATGGCGCTGCCCTGAGCGCCGTCCACCCCCGCTCGCACGCACCAAACGGAACAGCGTCACCGGCTCGGGCACACCCTTTAGGTCATGGTTGCCGCGCTCCTCAGCAACGAACAGGCCTGAGACCTGGCGCTGTACCCGCGCCGTGACCAGGACCGCGCCCGGCTCGGCCAGCGCCTGCACCCGGGCGGCGACATTGGCGACGTCGCCGTAAATCTCACCGGCCACATCGACCACCGCTGGACCAGTGTCGAGTCCGATGCGCGCAACAAGCTCCGGCTTGCCGCTTCCGGCATTCTTGTGGTTCAACTCGCCGAGCGCGCGCTGGATCGCCAGAGCCGCCCGCACCGCACGCTCGGCGTCGTTCTCCTGCGCCACGGGATAGCCGAACAGAGCGAGAATACCGTCGCCGACCTTCTTGACGACGTGGCCGCCCATTTCCGTTATCGGCGCCGAGGCGGCATCGAGATAGGCGCCGAGCAGATCGCGCCACTCCTCAGCGTCGAGCTTGGCGGCAATGCCGGTCGAACCGACGAGATCGCAGAACATCACAGTGAGATAGCGCCGCTCACCGGCGGCTTCGACCGAGCCGGAAGTTGGCGGCAGCGCAACCGTGGCCAGGATCGGCACTGGCCCGACGGGCAGCGGCGCGGGTGTTGCCGCCGGCGCGCCGCCCAATTCCGTGATCGCCTCCAGCAGCTTCTTGCGATGGCCAAACGACGCGACGCCGATGTCCTTGAGATCATCGTTGGTTAGCCGGCCTAAAAGCTCGCCGTCGATGTCATTGGCGCGGAACATCTCGGCATACTGAGCGAGACCAATCCTGCCTAGCCAACCGTCGACGTCCAAAGTTTCACTCCCCTCAGTTCTTGTCAGCAAGAGTTTTTGAAAAAGGGTTGAGTCATGACGCCCACCGTGATTCCACGGGCTTTCTCGAACCAACCTTTGGATACGCCATGCAGACACCAACCACTCGACAGCATCATAATCGCCCCGTCACGCGATACCAGACCGACCTGACTGACGCGGAGTGGCGC
Organism: Xanthobacteraceae bacterium; assembly: GCA_030043335.1. Taxonomy (GTDB): domain Bacteria; phylum Pseudomonadota; class Alphaproteobacteria; order Rhizobiales; family Xanthobacteraceae; genus BOG-931. The sequence goes on along the minus strand of JASHXX010000270.1, from coordinate 1,451 downwards.
ATAATCGCACCGCACCGCCAAAGCCCTGCGCGACCGGACGGCCGCGCGAGCGGCCGATGCGCGAGATCATCAATGGCATCTTCTATGTCATGCGGGCGGGCTGCCCGTGGCGCCTGCTGCCAAACGACTTGCCGCCATGGGGGACAATTCACCGCTGGTTCGCCGCCCGGCGCGACGACGGGCGCGTTGAACGGATAAACCAAGCGCTAGCAATGGCCGACCGCGAACGGGTCGGGCGTGACGCCAGCCCATCGGCCGCGATCACTGACAGCCAGAGCGTCAAGACCACCGAAGCCGGGGGCGCGCGGTTACGATGCTGGAAAGAAAGTCAAAGGGCGCAAGCGCCATGCGCTCGTCGACACGGACGGGCGTGGCCTCGTCCTCGAACCGCATCCGGCGAGCGTCGAGGACCGCGACGGCGGCGGACCGCTTTTGCGGGCTTCGCGCCTCATCTTCCCCTTCATCCAGCGCGTCTTCGCCGACAGCGGGTATGCCGGTGAGAAGGTCGCTAAGGCGACGTTGATCGTAGTCGAGATCGTGCGCAAGAACCCCGATCAGGTCGGCTTCGCTGTTAATCCGCGGCGCTGGGTCGTGGAGCGGTCCTTCGCGTGGATCGGTCGCAATCGACGGCTGGCGAAGAACTTTGAGGCCACCGTCGCCTCCGCACGCGCCTTCCTTTACGCCGCATCTGTCATACTGCTCGGAGGTCGGATCGCTCGTGCTTCATAACTTGCCTTTTATATGTGGGCTTTTAGTTTCGATCTTTCAGCGCTGTCGTGGATGGGACCGATTGAATCGGCTGCCCTTGGCCCGGCTGAGGCGATCCGCCAAGTAGATCAGCCAGCCATCGGCTGGATGGGTGCTGTTCGCAAAAGGTGAGAATAGCCAGCGCGATCGGAACACCAATGAAGGTACCAAACAGGCCCCACAGGAAGGTCCAGAAGAGGATCGTGAACAGCACAACAACCGGGGAAATCGAGAGCACGCTTCCGGCCAGGCGCGGCTCGACATAGCTGCCGATCACGAACTGAATAATGTTCAAGCAAATGAACGTGCCGAGAACCGCCTCCCAACTGTTGAACTGCGTCATGGCGAGCAGTGTAGGAAAAAGCGTTGCGATGAAGGGACCGACAAACGGAATGTAATTGAGCGCGAAAGCAATCACGCCCCATTCAGCGGCAAATTGCAATCCGGTGGTCAGCGCGAAAAGCCCGACGACAAGGCCGGTCAACACGCTCATCTGTGTCCTGACGATAAGGTACCGTCTGAATTTGACCGCCGTTGCTACGCTGCCATGCACGAGGATGCGTGCGGCGTCGCGATTGCGAAGCGTGTGGACTTTACGCTGCATACTATCAACTTCTAGAAGGCCAAGAACAACGTAAGTCAACGTGATGAGCCAGAAGACGAGCAGTGAATTGAGCCGACCCGTCACGTACTGGGCCTTGCGC
>JASHXX010000269.1 GCA_030043335.1 Xanthobacteraceae bacterium | reverse complement strand
GATCGCCTGGATGATGTTGCCGGGCAGCGCGCCGATATAGGTGCGGCGATGGCCGCGGATCTCGGCCTCGTCATGCACGCCGCCGAGACTGACGCGCACGAATTTGCGCTCCATCGCCCGCGCGATCGACTGGCCGAGCGAGGTCTTACCGACGCCGGGCGGCCCGACGAAGCACAGGATCGGCGCCTTTCCTTGCGGCGCGAGCTTGCGCACGGCGAGATATTCGATGATCCGCCGTTTGATCTTGTCGAGGTCGTAGTGGTCTTCGTCGAGGATGCGCCGCGCCGCGGCGATGTCGATCGGCTTCTCCTCGGGCAGTTTCCACGGCAGCTCGATCAGCCAATCGAGATAGGTGCGCACCATGCCGTATTCGCCGGCGGCGTCGGGCATGCGCTGCAGCCGGCGCAATTCCTTGCGCGCCTGGTCCTCGACCTCTTTCGGCATGCCGGCATTGGTGATCGCCTTGTCGAGCTCGGCCATTTCCGCAGCCTTGCCCTCTTCGCCTTCACCGAGCTGACGCTGGATCGCCGCCATCTGCTCGCGCAGCAGTACCTCGCGCTGGCGCTCGTCGAGCGCGGCCTTGGTTTGCCGGCCGATCTCCTGCGACAGCCGCAGCACCTCGATGCGATGGGCAAGGAGGCGGGAGACCTTGTCCATACGCGCGGCAATGTCGATGGTCTCCAGAATCTCCTGCTTCTCTTCCGGCTTCACGTCCATATAGGCGATGGCGAGATCGGCGAGCGCCGGCGGCGCGTCGATCCCCTGCACGGCGGCCAGGAGTTCGGCCGGCGCCTGCGGCAGCAATTCGATCGCCTCGATGGTCTTGGCCTTGAGATCGACGAACCGGGCCTCGATCTCGGCGCTGCGCGTCGCGGGCTCGGGGATGCGCGTCACGCGCGCCACCAGGAACGGCCAGCCCGAGAGATACTCGCTGACCTGGAAACGCTGCTCGCCCTGGCAGACCAGATGATGCGTGCCGTCCGGCGCGGTCAGGTAGCGCACGATGTTGGCGACGGTGCCCATGCGATGCATGTCGACCGGGGTCGGATCGGCAACCTCGGCGTCGCGCTGCATCAGGATGCCGACCTGGCGCTGGTCGCGCACCGCCTGCTGCGCGGCGGCGATCGATTTCGGCCGGCCGACGGTGATCGGCAGCACCAGTCCGGGAAACAGCACGGTGTTGCGCACCGGCACGATGATGAGCGCGTCGGGCGGCAATGGCGGCAGCGCGCCGCTGCCGGCACCTTCTTTGACCACGATTTCGGGCTCAGCCACGGCTCGTTCCTGCTTTCTGCAACGTGATCGCCAGACAGCCATGGACCACGGCGCGGCGCACGCCGCTGTAACGTCCGGCCGGCAGCCGCAGCCGCCGGTAAAACCGGCCCTGCGGCAGCTCGAGCCGATGAATCGCGGCAGTGCGCAATTCGGGCGGATAGGCGCGCGTCCCGGCGATGACCAGTTCGCCGTCCTCGATCGCGGCCTGCGCCGCGTCAGGGTCGACGCCGGGGAGCGCGACCAGCACCAGCACCTCGACGTCGGTCTCGAGGATATCGACCGGGGGCTCCCAGGCCGGTTGCCGCGCTTGCATGCCGGCCGGCCGGAACAGCTCGCGATGCATCCGCTCGGCGCGCGAGAGCATCTCGCACGCTTCCGACCACATCCAGTCGCGAGCCACGTCGCGGGCCATGGGCGCTCCCTCCAGCTATGGTTCAGATATGTGTGGCGCCAATTGGCCGAATTCAACGCCAGGCCTGCGGCAGCGCGGTCGCGACGGTTGAAAAAGGCCTGCGACCGGGGTTAGCTGGACGGGAAAACAGACGAAGCGCCCGCGAACGAACACCATCAAACACGGAGCGGACTTATGCGTATCGTCGCACTGCTGGTCGCTCGTTTTTGATTGGCTCGACTGCATTGGCCTGCGCCGGCGATGATGTGGACGCCGGGCAGACCGTCATCCGCTCCCAGGAACAGGCTTTCGGCCGCGACGACGCCGCGGCGGCCTACGGCTTCGCTGCGCCCGGCATCAAGAGCCTGTTTCCATCCCCGGACATCTTCATGACGATGGTCCGCAGCACTTATGCTCCGGTCTACCGTCACCGGATTTTCGAATTTGGCGAGGCCAGCACTTCCGACGGCACGATCGTACAGGAAGTCCAGATCATCGACGCCGACGGTGCGGCCTGGGAGGCGCTCTACACGCTCGAGCCCCAGCCTGACGGCAGTCTCAAGATCAGCGCATGTGTGCTGAAGAAGGCTGTCATATCGTAGGCGTGGCGACGCCGCGGGCGGTACGCGCGGCGCGGACACCCTTGGCAAGCTCGCGAACGAGGCCGGCGACGGCGGCCACCGTCGCCGCCGTCGGCTTGCCGTCCGGACCAAGGCCCTTGCTCAGCGCCTCGGCCAGCGCCGAGCCGACGAAAACGCCGTCGGCGCCGCCCTCGACGATGATGCGCGCCTGTTCGGCGGTGCGCACGCCGAAGCCGACGCAGACCGGCACCGCGGTGTGCCGCTTGATGCGCGCGACCGCCGCCGCGACCTTGGCCGGGTCGGGTGCGGCGGAGCCGGTGATGCCGGTAATCGAGACGTAGTAGACGAAGCCTGAGGTGTTGGCGAGGACCGCCGGCAAGCGCTTATCGTCGGTGGTGGGCGTCGCCAGGCGGATGAAATTGAGGCCGGCCTTGAGCGCCGGCAGGCACAATTCGGCGTCTTCCTCGGGCGGCAAATCGACGATGATCAGCCCATCGACGCCGGCGGCTTTGGCGTCGGCCAGGAACCCGTCGACGCCGTAGACGTAGATCGGGTTGTAATAGCCCATCAGCACCAGCGGCGTCGCCTGATCGCCAGCGCGAAATTCGCGGACCGCGGCAAGCGTCTTCTTCGTGGTCTGGCCGGCCTTGAGCGCGCGCTGCCCGGCGGCCTGGATCGCCGGCCCGTCGGCCATCGGGTCGGTGAACGGCATGCCGACCTCGATCACGTCGGCGCCGGCCGGCGGCAGCGCCTTGAGGATCGCCAGGAAGGCGTCGTAGTCCGGATCGCCGGCCATGACGAAGGGCATCAGCGCGGCACGGCCCGCCTCGCGCAGCGCGGCGAAACGGCGATCGATGCGGGTGGTCATTGCGCCTTTTGTGCCAGATGCCGCGCCACCGAATCGAGATCCTTGTCGCCGCGGCCAGACAGATTGACCACCATCAGGTGATCCTTCGACTTTTGCGGCGCGAGCTCGAGCACCTTGGCGATGGCGTGCGCCGGCTCGAGCGCCGGGATGATGCCTTCGAGCTTGGAGAGGACCTGGAAGGCGTTGAGCGCCTCGTCATCGGTCGCCGACAAGAAGGTGACGCGGCCGACATCGGCGAGCCACGCGTGCTCCGGCCCGATGCCCGGATAATCGAGGCCGGCGGAGATCGAGTGCGCCTCGTTGATCTGCCCGTCCTCGTTCATCAAGAGATAGGTGCGATTGCCGTGAAGAACGCCCGGCCGACCGCCGGCGATCGAGGCGGCGTGCATGCCGGTCGGCAGGCCTTGGCCGGCGGCCTCGACGCCGTAGGTCTCGATTTGCCGCTCGTCGAGGAAAGGATGGAACAGGCCCATGGCGTTCGAGCCGCCGCCGATGCAGGCGACGAGCGAATCCGGCAGCCGGCCCTCGGCCTCCCGCATCTGCTCGCGGGTCTCGCGGCCGATGATCGACTGGAAATCACGCACCATCATCGGATAGGGATGCGGCCCGGCGACAGTGCCGATGCAATAGAAGGTCGAGGCGACATTGGTGACCCAGTCGCGCAACGCCTCGTTCATCGCGTCCTTGAGCGTCTTCGAGCCGGAGGTCACCGGCACCACCTTGGCGCCGAGCATGTTCATGCGGAACACGTTGGCTTTCTGCCGCTCGACATCGACAGAGCCCATGTAGACGATGCATTCGAGCCCGAACCGCGCGCACAGCGTCGCGGTGGCGACGCCGTGCATGCCGGCGCCGGTCTCGGCGATGATGCGCTTCTTACCCATGCGCCGCGCGACCAGGATCTGGCCAAGCACATTGTTGACCTTGTGCGCGCCGGTGTGATTGAGCTCTTCGCGCTTGAGATAGATTTTGGCGCCGCCGCAATGATGGGTCAGCCGCTCAGCGAAGTAGAGCGGCGACGGCCGCCCGACATAGTGCGTGAGATAGCCGTCCATCTCCTGCTGAAATTGCGGATCGGCCTTGGCCCGCGCGTAGGCCTTCTCCAGCTCGAGGATTAGCGGCATCAGCGTCTCGGCGACGAACCGGCCGCCATAGATGCCGAAATGACCGTGCTCGTCCGGCCCGGTGCGGAACGAATTGGGCCGCTGGATCGTCATGCCGGACACTTCTGCGT
>JASHXX010000268.1 GCA_030043335.1 Xanthobacteraceae bacterium | reverse complement strand
GAGCACGCCGTCGATGAGACGCAGGACCACTCCTTCGGCATGACGCGGACGGCAGTTTCGTGCCACCGCTGCGGCGGCCATCTTGGCCATGTCTTCGACGACGGGCCGAAGCCGACCGGCCTGCGCTACTGCATGAACGGCGTGGCGATGAAGTTCGAGCCCGCGCCCGCCGGGTCGAGCTGACGATCCTCGAATTTCTTATCGTGCCGGCGGCGACAATGTTGGCTATTGTCCCGTCACCCTGAGGTGCGAGTGAAGCGAGCCTCGAAGGACGACGGCCTGGGCCGTGCGTCCGTTGGCGGCCGTTGAGCTTTCATCGGGCCGGCCACTTCGGGCTGGACTCGCTGGCGGCACCTCGGGGCGACGGAAGTCTCTCGCATGACCAACATCAATCCCAGCCCGTTCACGACGCGGCCTGAGATCGAGGGCACCTTCGGCGTCGTCGCCTCGACGCACTGGATTGCGACCGCCGTCGGCATGGCGACGCTCGAGAAAGGCGGCAACGCCTTCGACGCGGCGGTGGCGACCGCGTTCACGCTGCAGGTGGTCGAGCCGCATCTCAATGGCCCGGGCGGCGACGTGCCGGTCATCCTTTACGATGTGCGGCGCGGCAAGCCGGAGGTGATCTGCGGCCAGGGACCGGCGCCGGCGCGCGCCACCATCGCGCATTACCGCGCCGAGGGCCTCGATCTCGTGCCCGGCACCGGCCTCCTCGCCGCCTGCGTGCCCGGTACGTTCGAGACCTGGATGTTGCTGCTGCGCGACTACGGCACCATGCCGCTCGCCGACGTGCTGGCCCCGGCGATCGCCTATGCGCAGAACGGCCACCCGCTGGTCGAGCGGGCAAGCGCCACCATCGCCACCGTCGCCGGGCTGTTCCGCGAGCATTGGCCGACCTCGGCGGCGTTGTACTTGCCGAACGGCGAGGTGCTGCCGACCGGGACGCTGTTTACCAACAAGACGCTCGCCGCAACCTATCTCCGCATCGTCAAGGAGGCGGAAAGCGCCGGCCGCGACCGCGTCGTGCAGATCGAGCGTGCGCGCAAGATTTGGTCGCAGGGCTTCGTCGCCGAAGCGATCGACCGCTTCTGCCGCACCCAGGAGATTTTCGACTCCAGCGGCGCGCGGCATCGCGGCGTCCTCACCGGCGACGACATGGCGCGCTGGACCCCGCGCGTCGAGCCGCCGCTCGCCTACGACTATGGCCGCTACACCGTGTGCAAGACCGGCCCGTGGGGCCAGGGGCCGGTGATGCTGCAGCAGCTTGCGTTGCTCAAGGGCTTCGCCCTCGACGGCTGCGACCCCGCCGGAGCGGACTTCATCCACCTTGTGGTCGAATGCTCGAAGCTCGCCTATGCCGACCGCGAGGCGTTCTATGGCGACCCCGATTTCGTCGAAGTGCCGATGGCGACGCTGCTCTCCGACGCCTACAGCGCGGCGCGGCGCAAGCTCGTCGGCGAAGAAGCCTCGCTCGAACTGCGTCCCGGCTCGATCGAAGGTTTTGGTGCGGTGGTAAAGCTGCGGCGGCAAAGCGTCCCGCTCGCCGCGGGCGCCGGCGAGCCCACCGTCGGGCGGCTCGGCGGCACCCGCGGTGATACCGTGCATTTCGACATTGTCGATCAGGCCGGCAACATGGTGTCGTCGACGCCGTCCGGCGGCTGGCTGCAATCGTCGCCGGTCATTCCCGAGCTTGGCTTCTGCCTCGGCACGCGCGCGCAGATGTTCTGGCTCGAGGAAGGCCATCCGGCGGCGCTCGCGCCCGGCAAGAGGCCGCGCACGACGCTTTCGCCCACGCTGGCGCTGCGCGACGGCGAGCCGTATCTCGCCTGGGGCTCGCCCGGCGGCGATCAGCAGGATCAATGGATCACCCAGCTCTTCCTGCGTCACGTCCACGCCGGCCTCAATTTGCAGGAGGCAATCGACGCCCCGGCGTGGCATTCCGAGCATTTCCCGTCTTCGTTCTGGCCGCGCGCGGCGCGCCCGGGCGTTTTGGTGCTCGAAGGCCGCGTGCCGGCAACAACCGTCGCGGAGCTCAAGCGGCGCGGCCACCTCGTCGAAGTCGGTCCGGATTGGTCGGAAGGCCGGCTCACCGCGGCGGCGCGCGACGGCCGCCGCCGCCGCGCCGCCGCCAATCCGCGCGGCATGCAGGGCTATGCCGCAGGGCGGTGACGCTTGGGCGCCGCAGCGCCGCGCCAGGCGCTTCGGTCCGGCGGACTAACGACGAAATCGGCGGCGGAGGGTCTTGGCACCGGCGATGGCGGCGGTGCGCAGCGCCTCGAGCGCGCGGGCCGGCGCGAACGGCGCCTGCGGCCGGACCGCGATCAAGCGGTCGCAGAGCGCGACCCGCTCGCGCCACAGATGGTCGATCATCGGATGATTCGCGGTGGCGCAGGAATCGGTCTGCGCGATCGTCGCATCGTCGGCGAGCTCGCCGGTGAGCGTCGCCGTGAGCATGACGCCCGGCGAGAAGCGCGCGAACGCTTCGTCATAGGCGATTTTCCAGAACCAGGCCCTGCCGCCGCTGCGCAAGATGATCGCGGCGGCGATCGCTCGGCCATCGAGCAGGATGCGGTTGACCGAGATTTTGCCTTCCGCGGCCAGCGCGCCCGCCGCGGCGCGGATGAAGCGGCGCAGATCCTCGTGATCGGCCGCAGCGGTGCCGGCTCTGCCCTTCCAGCCGCTCGCCTCGACGACGAAGAAATCCTCCACGGCGGCAGCGACGCGCGCGGGCTCCGTAGCCGACGTAACCAGCACGGCGCCGATCTCGGCAAGGCGGCGCCCGAGCCGGCGCAGTTCCTTGTGCCGGCGTGATCCAAGCGCGTGCTCGACGTAGTGCAGCCGCGCGCCGCCCGGCGCCAGCAGCCCCCGCCGGTGGCGATTGAAATCGGCCGTCGGCATTTGCGCGCGCCGCAGCACGGTGTCGAGCGCGGCGGCGAACGGGCCCTCTTCGGGGAGGAACGGCAACAGCAGCAGGCCCGGCAGCTGCGCGTGTGCGGCAAGATGCGTGAGCCAGGCGGCGATCACCGGCTCCGCCGCTTCGCGCTCGACCAGCGGCACGCTAAGCGGCGCGTAGGGATGGGTCCAGCCGAGGAGGACCGGCAATTTGAGGCCGTAGCGCCGCGTCTTAATGCGCGCCGGGAAAAAGCCGAGGAGCCGGCGCTCGGCGCTCCCCGACCAGACCAGAAAGGCTCCCGCGCCGCGGCCAAAGACCGGCGCCGCGGCGAGCGCAAAAGCCGGCTCGTAGAACACGTTGGCCTCGAGCGCGTAGCCGGCGAGTGCGCGCCATTCGCTCGCGACCGGCTCGAGCGCCGCGAAGTCGCGCCATTCGACGGCGAAGGCGTCGGCCGCATAGCGTTCGGAGAGCGCGGCGCAGCGCGCGCTGGCAATCGCCGCGGCGGCGCCGTCCTTAAGCGTCGACTGACCTGCCTGGTCGGTCAGAGCCTCGATCGTCATGGCGGCTGCTCAAGCTTCCCCGCCGCCGCTGAAAACAAAGCAGTAGAGGCCCAGTCGGTATTTGGCGACGAAGAACAGGCTCACCGATTCGATCGTCAGCGCCACCGCGTTCGCGATCGCCGCGCCAGCGATGCCAAGCCAGGGGATCAGTGCGACGCAGAGCGCGATATTGATCGCGAACGAGCCGGCATAGACGAGCGCGCAGGCGCGGCGCTCGCCGAGCATGTTGAGGAGCCGCTCGGCCGGGCCGACCGAGGCGCGCGCGAGAAGCCCGACGGCGATGATGAACATGAGATAGTAGCCGGATACGAAATCGCGGCCGAACAGCCGCAGCAGCGGCTCGCCCAGCGCAAGAAAGACTAGGATCGCGGCGAGCGAGGGCCAAAATGTCAGTCGGATGCCGAGCGCGAGAAATTCCGCGAGGCGCTTGCGGTCGCCGGTGACGTGATAGGTGGCGAATTTGTGGGCGATCGTCTGCGCCACCGAGTAGTAGATGAAGGCGACCATGGCGAGCGTCTTGGCGGCGGCGTAATAGATCGCGACCTCGTTCGCCGGTCGGAACTGCTGCAGCACGATGACGTCGGAATAGGTCAGCAGCAGATAAAATCCCTCGACCACGAAGATCGGCGCCGAGGTCGAGAGCCAGGTGCGCGCGGCATAGGCTTTCGGCCCGCGCTCGACGTTGCGCGAAAGCCGGCGATTGAGCACGACGAGCTGGCCGATGGTGACGCTCCACAGCGCCACGACGCCGATCCCCGTTGCGGTGACGGCGTCGGTCGGCAGGCCGAGCTTGTAGGCGAGCCCCATCAGCGCCAGCAGCACCAGCTGGCGGTGCACGAAAGCGGGCGTCAAGCCGAGATTGACCCAATTGTAGGAGCGCGCGATGCCGCTCTGCACTTGTCCGACGGCAAACACCGGCAGCGCCGCACAGGACAGATAAAGCGGCACGATGGTGACCGGGTCGAGATGCGGCGCGAGCGCGGCGACCGCGAGCGCGCCAACGAGCGCGATGCTCGAGGCGACGGCCAGAGCGAGCCAGCGGCTGCCGCCGAGAAATCCGCGCAGCAGGGCGAGGCGCTTATGCTCGGTATATTCCGGGATGAACCGCTGCGCCGCCGAGCCGAGGCCGAGATCGACCATGCCGCCGATCAAGAGCACCCAGGTCCAGGCGTAGATGTAGACGCCGAATTCGAATCCGCCCATCCAGCGCGCCAACAGGATTTGCGAAAGGAAGGCGATCAGCGCACTGACGACGCGGATCAGGAAGGCGGCGCCGGCAAGCCGCCGCGCCAGCGAGGAATCGCTGCCGTCATTGAACAGCGCGCGCACGCGCGCGACCGCATCGCCGAAATCCGCGTACCCCAGCGCGC
>JASHXX010000267.1 GCA_030043335.1 Xanthobacteraceae bacterium | reverse complement strand
GGCGGCGACGATGTAGATCGAGAGCGGTCGAGACGGCGGCGCCGGCGTCATCGCGCGGAGGCCTCGCCTACGCCCACAAAAAATATGCGCTCGCGATCGGCAGCCGCAATCGCCTGGGCGACGTCGGCGACGATGGTGCTGCCCGCGGTCACCGCAATTCCCACAAGCCCGGCGCGCGCCGCGTTCTCGATCGTTCTTGGGCCGATCGAGGGCAGATCGAACCGACGGTCCTGCTCCGGTTTCGGAGCTTTCACCAGGACGCCGACGCCGGCAGGTGTGGTCACGCGCCGCTGCCGACGCAATTCCGCAATGCGCAGCAACAGATTGTCCGTGCCTTCCGCCGCCTCGACAGCAAGCACGTTGTTTTCAGCAACGACCGCGGCCTGTCCGACGTCGAACGGCCCCAGCGCCGCGATCAAGGCCAGCGCCCGGGCAATGTCAGCCCGATCGCGCTCCGACGGCTGGTGCCGGCCCAGCACCCCCTCGGGCACCATAATTTCCGGAGCGAGTTCGTGAACGCCGACGACGCGCAATCCGGCGTCCTCGGCCAGGCTTGCCATGCCGGTCAAGAGCCGATTGTCGCCGCCGCGAAAGGAGCGAACGATGCGCGGCATGGACCGGATTGTCTGCCAGTCGAGGCGGATCTGGGCGAGCGGCGGACGCAGCAGCGTACCGATAAACACCACGTCGCGGCACCTCTCGGCGCGGGCGAGACGAAGAACGCGGCCCAATTGCCCGATTGCGATCCAGTGATGGGCAAAGCGCGCCACGATGTCGGGGTCGGCCCAGCCCTTGAACGCCAGCATCACCGGACGCCGCCCGTGGCGCGCCACCGCTTCGGCGACAGCGCCGGGGAAGCTGCCGCCGCCGCAGATGATGGCGACCGAGTCGCGCCCGGCGCCGGGATCATCGATCGGCTGGCTCATCGGATTTCGTGATTGCGCTGGCGTGGTTGTTCCGGCGTGCCTGCATCAACGGGCGGTTTCCGCCGGCGCGAATGAACGCGACGATTCGCGCGACCGAAGCGTCGTCCGCGAATTCGCGGGCGACCGCCTCGACGCGATCGGCAAACAGTCCATCGCCGAGGAACAGCGCGCGATAAGCGCGGCGCAGGCGATGCATCTCGGCGCGTGTCGCGCCGCGGCGGCGCAGGCCGACGACGTTGAGCCCGATCAGCTCGGCGATCTGGCCGGAGGCAAAACCGAAAGGGATTACGTCCGCGGCCACCCCAGAGAGCCCGGCGACCATGACGCCGTCACCGACGCGAGCATGCTGATGCACCGCGACCTGGCCGCCGAAGAAGGTGTTGTCGCCGACGCTGACATGGCCGCCGAGCACCACGTTGTTGGCGAAGGTAACGGCGTTGCCGACCTGGCAATCGTGCCCGACATGGCTTCCGACCATGAAGAAACAATTCTCGCCGACGCTCGTTATGCCGCCGCCTTCTTCAGTTCCGGTGTTCATGGTGACGTGCTCGCGCAGCTCGCAATGCGGTCCGACGACGAGCCGCGTTGCTCCGCCGCGATAATGCACCGATTGCGGGGGGGTGCCGAGCGAAGCGAACGGATAGACCACGGTTCCTTCGCCGATCGTGGTGACGCCGGTCACGTTGATATAGGCGATCAAGCGCACGCCGCTTCTGAGCTCGACCTGCGGCCCGACGAGACAATAGGGGCCGATCTCGACGCCTTCACCAATGCGCGCGCCGTCGGCGACGCGCGCGGTCGGATCGATCACGATCTAGCCCCGCAGCAATGCACCGACGACCGCTTCGGCGATCAGTTCGCCACCGACTTTCGCCTCGGCGCGGTACCACCACATCGTGCGGCGGCGTGCCGTCTTGGCGACGTGATATTCAATCGTGTCGCCGGGCCCCGCCGGCTTGCGAAACTTCGCCTGGTCGATGGTCAGGAGAAACATCGCCTGCGGCTCTTCTGTCTTCTGCACCAGCCGAAGGGCGAGGATCGCCGCGGTCTGCGCCATGCCTTCGATCATCAACACCCCGGGCATCACCGGATTCTCCGGGAAATGACCCATGAAATGCGGCTCGTTCATCGTGACGTTCTTGATGCCGATTCCGTTGTCGTCGCCGTTTATCTGGACGATGCGGTCGACCATCACGAACGGGTAGCGATGCGGCAGCAATCTGAGAATCTCGCGGATGCCTACGGCCTCGAGGGTTTCGCCGGTCATGTCCCCTCTCCTTCGGATTTGCCGCCATAGCGCACCAAGCGACGCAGCGCCGCCACACCTTTCATGAAATCGCGCACCGGCTGGGCCGGCGACCCGACCCAGCGCGCACCGGCGGGAACGTCGGACATCACGCCGGCCTGGGCACCGAGCATGGCGCCGGCGCCGACGTTGACATGGTCGGCGATGCCTACCTTGCCGCCCATCATTGCGAAATCTCCTACCTTGGCGCTGCCCGATATGCCGACTTGGCCGGCGATCATGCAATGGCGGCCGATCATGACGTTGTGCGCGATTTGCACAAGATTGTCGATCTTGGTGCCCTCGCCGATGACGGTGTCGCGCGTCGAGCCGCGGTCGATGGTGGCGTTGGCGCCGATCTCGACGTCGTCCTGGACGATGACGCGGCGGCTTTGCGGGATTTTCTGATGACCTTGCGGCCCCGGCAGATAGCCGAAACCGTCCTGACCGATGCGGGCGCCGGCATGGATGATCACGCGGTCGCCGATCAGCGCGTGCAGCACGGTGGCGCCGGGGCCGATCGCGCAATCGCGTCCGATGCAGACCTGCGGCCCGATCACGGCGCCGGCCGCGATCAGAGTGCCGGCGCCGATCTTGGCGCCGGGCCCGACCACGGCGAGCGGATCGACATTCACGCCGGCTTCGAGCCGCGCCGTGGGGTGCACCTGCGCGTCCGGAGCGCGCCCGCTGGTGCCGAACAGCGAGGACGGACGCAGCGCCGCCGGAAACAGCGCGCGCGCGACCGCCACGAAGGCGCGGTAAGGCTCGCTCGTCACCAGCACGGCCAGCGTCGGCGGCGCCGCCGCGGCGTGAAACCGCGGCGCCAGCAGGCAGGCTCCGGCGCGAGTGGTCGTCAGATCGTCGAGATATTTGGCATTGTCGAGGAAGGTGATGTCGGCGGCCGCAGCCATATCGAGCGGCGCGATATCGAAGATGCGCCGGTCGAGCGGAACGCCGGAGCGCGGCCCGGCGCCGGTGAGCGCGGCGATCTCTCCGACCGTCAGGCCGCTGCTTTTGGGGAAGAAGTCCGGCATGCTGCACCCGGCCTCGGCGAGGTCCGCGGCCGCGATCAGAACTTTGTTCCGCCGCCGAACTGGAACCATTGCACGCGGTCGTAGCTCTGCTTCAAAATTGGATAAGCGATATCGAACCGCAGCGGACCAAATGGCGAATCCCAGATGAGGCTCGTTCCAATCGACACGCGCGGGGCCGGAGTGTCGGCGTACTGCATGCCACATTGGCAGGGGAAGGTAACCCCGGTGGAGGTGGTCACTAAGCCGTTGACCTCGCCCGTAGATACATTTTGTGTCTCCCCTCGGTAGCCCCAGACTGCGCCTGAATCGACGAACACCGCGCCGCGCATTCCGATATCCTTCGGCAGGAAATAGAATGGGTATTGCAGTTCGTAGCTGGCGCCCCAATACATCGTCCCGCCAAGTGCATCATTGGTCGTTCCCGGCGTGATATCGCGCGGGCCGAACCCGGCCGGCTGAAATCCGCGCACCAGGTTTGGGCCCATCTTGAAATCGTCGAGCATCCGCACATAGTCGTTGTTGGACACGCACGTATTTGCCACCGGGCACTTGGCGAAACCGAGCATGTCGCCGGCTTGCAGGTGCAACATGCTCACGAGATCGGCGACGATCTCGTAGTAGGTGCGGAAATCCACGACCGAGCGCATGTAGAACGCGTCGCCGCCGAGGCCGGCGAAATCCTGACCAAAGGAAACCAATATACCGCTGGTCGGATGCTTGTTGTTGTCGAGCGTGTTGTAGGTCAACCCGTAGCCGGCGAGAGAGGTGAGGTAACCGCCCTCCGCCAGTTCCGTCCGTACTGGCAATGAGGCCTGAGTAAAGAACGCGCCGTTTATGAATTGACTATAGCACGCGGACTGGACGCCAGCTGCTTGGGCGGCGGCAAGGCCGGGATAAGCCGTTGGCGGAGCGGCGGCTATGGCGCTCGGGGTCGGGAATGTGGTCACGAAATTCGGATTGATGTTGTTGCAATCGTCAAGCGTCGAAGGAAGTGTAAAATCTTGCCAAAACGCGGAGTATCGCAGCTGGAAGGAGAGATCCTCGCGCAGCGGTATGCCGAAACTGAGCGTGCCGCCGTAAGTTTCTGTCCCATACGAAAGATAAGGGCTCTGCAGAGTTTGGCGCGCGAACAAATTGGTACTAGCCGACAGCCGCTGATCGAGGAAGTAAGGCTCGACGAAGGTCAGATCGGCACCGCGCGTGTATTGTCCGTAAGTCACAGAAATCTTGCCAAACCGCCCGGTGCCGAACAGATTGCGTTCGGAGATCGAAACCTGACCCAAAAAGCCGTCCGCGGTCGAGTAGCCGCCCATGACCGAGAAGTCGCCGGTGGATTGCTCCTCGACGTCGACGTTGATGACCACCCGGTCCGGCGCTGAGCCCGGCTCGTTGGTGATCTTCACCGTTTTGAAGAAGTTGAGGTTCTTGATGCGGCGTTCGGCGCGGTCGACCAGGGCGCGGTTGTACGGGTCGCCTTCGGCGATATCGAACTCGCGCCGGATGACGCCTTCGCGGGTCCGCGTGTTGCCGCGGATATTGATGCGTTCGATATAGGCTCGCGTCCCCTCATCCACCACGAAGGTGACGCCGACCGTGCGCGCTTGGGCGTTGCGATCGCCGCGCGGGCGGACCGTGCCGAACGGATAACCGCGCCTCGCCATTTCGACGGTGAGATTCTCAACGGTCTTCTCAACCGCTTCGCCGTTGTAGACGTCACCTTTGTGGGTCAGCAGGATCGGCCGCAATGAATTGGCGTCGACGGCGCGAACGTTGGATTGAATCTCAATGTCGCCGAAATGATACTGCGGCCCCTCCTCGATCGTGAAGGTAATGACGAAGCCTTTCCGCGTAGGGTCAT
>JASHXX010000266.1 GCA_030043335.1 Xanthobacteraceae bacterium | reverse complement strand
GTCACCGAGGAAGACGCCAAGGAGATCGAGGCCTCGCACTATGATCTCAACTATATCGCGCTCGACGGCACCATCGGCTGCATGGTCAATGGTGCCGGGCTCGCCATGGCGACCATGGACATCATCAAGCTCTACGGCGAGACGCCAGCGAATTTTCTCGATGTCGGCGGCGGCGCGAGCAAGGACAAGGTGGCCGCGGCGTTCAAGATCATCACCTCCGATCCGAACGTGAAGGGCATCCTGATCAACATCTTCGGCGGCATCATGCGCTGCGACGTGATCGCCGAGGGCGTGGTCGCCGCGGTCAAGGAAGTCGGGCTGCGGGTGCCGCTGGTGGTGCGGCTCGAAGGCACCAACGTCGCATTGGGCAAGGAGATCATCAAAAAATCGGGCCTCAACGTCATCCCCGCCGACGACCTCGACGACGCGGCGCAGAAGATCGTCAAGGCGGTAAAGGAGACGGCTTGATGCCCATCCTTGTCGACAAGAATACCAAGGTCATCTGCCAGGGCTTTACCGGCAAGAACGGCACGTTCCATTCCGAGCAGGCAATCGCCTACGGCACCAAGATGGTCGGCGGCACCTCGCCCGGCAAAGGCGGCACCACGCATCTCGATCTGCCGGTATTCGAGACGGTCGCCGAAGCGCGCGAGAAGACCGGCTGCGATGCCAGCGTGATCTATGTGCCGCCCCCCGGCGCCGCCGACGCGATCTGCGAGGCGATCGACGCCGAGGTCCCGCTGATCGTCTGCATCACCGAAGGCATCCCGGTGCTCGACATGGTCAAGGTCAAGCGCGCGCTGTGCGGCTCGAAATCGCGGCTGGTCGGGCCGAATTGCCCGGGCGTCATGACCGCCGGTGAATGCAAGATCGGCATCATGCCCGGCAGCATTTTCCAACGCGGCAAGGTCGGCATCGTCTCGCGCTCGGGCACGCTGACCTACGAGGCGGTGTTCCAGACGACGCAGGTGGGGCTTGGTCAGACCACCGCGGTCGGCGTCGGCGGCGACCCGGTCAAGGGCCTCGAATTCATCGACGTGCTGGAGATGTTTCTCGCCGACAAGGCGACCGAGGCGATCGTGATGATCGGCGAGATCGGCGGCTCCTCGGAAGAGGACGCGGCGCAATTCCTCAAGGACGAGACCAAACGCGGTCGCAGGAAGCCGACCGTCGGTTTCATCGCCGGGCGCACTGCACCGCCCGGCCGACGCATGGGTCATGCCGGCGCGATCATCGCCGGCGGCAAGGGCGGTGCCGAATCCAAAATCGCCGCCATGGAATCCGCCGGCATCAAGGTCTCCCCTTCACCGGCGCGACTCGGCAAGACCCTTGCCGAAGTATTGAAGTCATAGTTCACTACTTGCGTCTTTCGGCTGCCGCATCGGCTCATTAAATAGAGTACAAGAGAGACTGCTCAGCGCCGGGCGGGCTGATTCGCCGTTTTCCGTACTCGTCGGAGCTTTCTGTCGTTTCAACCGCTTGCTCGGGATTCGCCCATGTCTCGCCAGGACGCGAACGCCGCCTTCGCCCTCACCTCGTTCCTCTACGGCAGCAACGCGCCTTACATCGAAGAACTTTATGCGCGTTACGAGGCCGATCCGCAGGCGGTCGACGCCGAATGGCGGTCGTTTTTCCAGAGCCTCAAGGACGACGCGCGCGATGTGGCCGAAAACGCGCGCGGTCCGTCATGGCGGCGGCGGGGTTGGCCGCCGTCTGAGCGCAGCGACCTCGTCGCGGCGCTCGACGGCGACTGGACGGAAGCCGGCAAGGCGCTCGGCGGCAAAGTCCTGGCCCAGGCGCAGGCCAAAGGCGTCGAGCTTTCCATCGCCGACGTCGAACGCGCCACCCGCGACTCGATCCATGCGCTGATGCTGATCCGCGCCTATCGCGCCCGCGGCCACTTCCACGCCAATCTCGATCCGCTCGGTCTGCAGCCGCCGCAGAGCGAGGAGGAGCTCGACCCGAAGAGCTACGGGTTCACCGAAGCCGACTTCGACCGGCCGATCTTTCTCGACAAGGTGCTCGGGCTTGAATTCGGTACGTTGCGGCAGATCATCGGCATTCTTCAGCGCACCTACTGCCAGACGCTCGGGGTGGAGTTTCTGCACATCTCCGACGGCGCGCAAAAGGGCTGGATCCAAGAGCGCATCGAAGGCCCGGACAAGGAGATCGCCTTCACCCGCGAAGGCAAGCGCGCCATCCTCAACAAGCTGGTCGAGGCCGAAGGCTTCGAGAAATTCTGCGACCTGAAATTCACCGGCACCAAGCGGTTCGGGCTCGACGGCGCCGAGTCGATGATTCCGGCGCTGGAGCAGATCATCAAGCGCGGCGGCGCGCTCGGCGTGCGCGAGATCGTCATCGGCATGGCGCACCGCGGCCGGCTCAACGTGCTCTCGCAGGTCATGGCCAAGCCGCATCGCGCCATCTTCCACGAGTTCAAGGGCGGATCATCGACGCCGAACGAGATTGAGGGCTCGGGCGACGTGAAGTATCACCTCGGCGCCTCCTCGGACCGCGAATTCGACGATAACAAGGTGCACTTGTCGCTCACCGCCAATCCATCGCATCTCGAGATCGTCGATCCGGTGGTGCTCGGCAAGGTGCGCGCCAAGCAGGATCAGCGCGGCGCCACGCGGGACGACCGCACCATGGTGATGCCGCTGCTGCTCCACGGCGACGCGTCGTTCGCCGGTCAGGGCGTGGTCGCGGAATCTTTCGGACTTTCCGGATTGCGCGGGCACCGCACCGGCGGCTCGCTGCACTTCATCGTCAACAACCAGATCGGCTTTACCACCAACCCGCGCTACTCGCGTTCTTCGCCCTACCCGTCCGACGTCGCCAAGATGATCGAGGCGCCGATCTTCCACGTCAACGGCGACGACCCGGAAGCAGTGGTCTTCGCCGCCAAGGTCGCGACCGAGTTCCGGCAGAAATTCCAGAAGCCGGTGGTCATCGACATGTTCTGCTATCGCCGCCACGGCCACAACGAGGGCGACGAGCCCTCGTTCACCCAGCCGCTGATGTACAAGGCGATCGCGAACCATCCGACCACGCTCGAAATCTACGGCAAGAAGCTCGTCGGCGAGGGCATCGTCACCGACGGCGAGGTCGAGAAGATGAAGGCCGACTGGCGCAGCCGCCTCGACGCCGAACTCGAGGCGGCGCAGAGCTATCGCGCCAATAAGGCCGACTGGCTCGACGGCCGCTGGGCCGGCTTCAAGACCGGCGGCGACGGCGACGATCCGCGCCGCGGCCAGACCGGCGTCGCGATCGCCACGCTCAAGGATATCGGCAACAAGATCACCGCGCTGCCGCCGGACTTCCACCTCCATCGCACCCTCAACCGCTTTCTCGAGAACCGGCGCAAAGCAATCGAGACCGGCACCAACATCGACTGGGCGACCGGCGAGGCGCTCGCGTTCTCCTCGCTGCTGCTCGAAGGCCACCGCGTGCGGCTCTCCGGCCAGGACAGCGAGCGCGGCACGTTCTCGCAGCGCCACTCCGTGCTGATCGACCAGGAGAACGAGCAGCGATACACGCCGTTCAACCACCTCGGCGACGGCCAGGCCCGCTTCGAGGTCATCAACTCGATGCTGTCAGAAGAGGCGGTGCTCGGCTTCGAGTACGGTTATTCGCTCGCCGAGCCGAATGCGCTGACCATGTGGGAAGCGCAGTTCGGCGATTTCGCCAACGGCGCGCAGGTCATCTTCGACCAGTTCATCTCGTCGGGCGAACGCAAATGGCTGCGCATGTCCGGCCTGGTCTGCCTGTTGCCGCACGGCTACGAGGGCCAGGGGCCCGAGCATTCCTCGGCGCGGCTCGAACGCTTCCTGCAGATGTGCGCCGAAGACAACATACAGGTCGCCAATTGCACGACGCCGGCAAACTACTTCCATATCCTGCGCCGCCAGCTCAACCGCGACTTCCGCAAGCCGCTGATCCTGATGACGCCAAAATCGCTGTTGCGGCACAAGCGCGCGGTGTCGCGCCTCGACGAGATGGGGCCGGGCACCACATTTCACCGGCTGCTCTGGGACGACGCGCAGCTCCTGCCGGACGAGAAGATCAAGCTCGTGCTCGACGGCGAGATTCGCCGCGTCGTGCTCTGTTCCGGCAAGGTCTATTACGATCTTCATGAGGAACGCGAGAAGCGCGGCATCGACGATATTTATCTGTTGCGCATCGAGCAGCTCTATCCGTTTCCGACCAAAGCGCTGATGACCGAGCTGTCGCGCTTTAGGCAGGCGGATATCGTCTGGTGCCAGGAGGAGCCGCGCAACATGGGGGCGTGGGTGTTCGTCGATATCTTCCTCGAATGGGTGCTCAATCAGATCGGCGCCAAGAGCCGGCGCGCAGGTTATGCCGGCCGGCCGGCCGCCGCATCGACCGCGGTCGGACAGATGTCGTTGCATCTCGGGCAACTCAAGCAATTCCTGGAAGAGGCGCTGGGCTAGCAGATGACGTAAGTCGGAGTCGGAGGTCGGCGAAGTCAAATTGCCCGACATCTGACCTCCGACCTGCGGCGTCCTCGATCCGCGAAGGATTAAAACCATGGCTGAAATCCGCGTGCCCACCCTCGGCGAGTCGGTGACGGAAGCGACCATCGGCAAGTGGTTCAAGAAGGCGGGCGATGTCGTCGCCGTCGATGAGCCGTTGGTCGAGCTCGAGACCGACAAAGTCACGATCGAGGTGCCGGCGCCGGCTGCCGGCGTGCTCACCGATGTCGCCGTCAAGGATGGCGATACCGTCGCCGTCGGCGCGCTCCTCGGCGCGATCAAGGAAGGCGCGGGCGCCGCGCCCGCTACGAAACCTCAGCAGCCGGCAGCGAAGCCTGCCGCCGCAGCACCGCCGGCGGCGGCCAAACCTGCAGCCGCGCCTGCTGCGGCGCGCGCCGCCGATGTGCCGCT
>JASHXX010000265.1 GCA_030043335.1 Xanthobacteraceae bacterium | reverse complement strand
TGCGCGTCCGCTCGATCTTCGATTAGCGAGGGGTAAGCTTAAGGAAAGGTTGAGGTTCCGCAGCTTTGCCTGAGTGCAGCAACCGCAGCGCCTGCGCGGGTCGCTGCCGCCTTCGGCAAGCCGGCGCTGCGGTCGATCGCGCACCGGGTCGCGAACCGATCGCGACGATGGCGCATGGCGTTGCCGGCCGCGCCGCTAACGCGCGTCATTTTTTCTGTTAACTCATGCCGTCGGCGGCCCCAATCGTCTTGTCGGCGGCAGCCGGCGTCCTAGAGTCGATTCATGTCGCCGGTAGCGTTTCAAGCCGAGTCCAGCGTCGTCGCCGAAGTGCGGCCTTCGCCCAATCACGGCGAACGTCAGGGCGCAAAACGCCCCGACATGATCCTGCTTCACTACACC
The DNA here is from genome assembly GCA_030043335.1 of Xanthobacteraceae bacterium. Taxonomy (GTDB): domain Bacteria; phylum Pseudomonadota; class Alphaproteobacteria; order Rhizobiales; family Xanthobacteraceae; genus BOG-931. The sequence continues at coordinate 3,703 of JASHXX010000265.1, read as the reverse complement.
GGGATGCCGAGCGCCGACGCCGCGCTCGAGCGTTTGTGCACGCGGGGCACCGACGTCTCGGCCCACTATTTCGTGTTCGAGGACGGCCGGATCGTGCAGATGGTCAAGGAGAGCCGCCGCGCCTGGCACGCCGGCGCCGCTTTGTGGGCCGGCGAAACCGACATCAATTCCTGCTCGATCGGCGTCGAGATCGCCAATCCGGGTCACGAATACGGCTATCCCGATTTTCCGCGGCGCCAGATTGCGGCGGTGACCGCGCTTTGCCGCAGCATTCAAACCCGCCACGCCGTCCCGGCGGTCCGCGTGCTCGCGCATTCGGACGTCGCCCCGGCGCGCAAGCAGGATCCGGGCGAGAAATTCCCGTGGCACATGCTCTATGAATCCGGCGTCGGCCATTGGGTGAAACCGGCGCCGATCAGCAAAGGCGACGTGCTGACGCTCGGCGATCGCGGCGAGGCGGTTGCCGCGCTGCAGGAACAGCTCAGCAGCTACGGCTATGGCGTGACCGTAAACAGCGACTACGATTCCGTGATGCACGATGCGGTAGCGGCGTTCCAGCGGCACTTCCGCCCGGCGCGGATCGACGGCTGCGCCGATGAATCCACCCGCGCCACTTTGCGCGACCTGCTCGCGCATCGCGGTCGGGTTCGCAACATCGCCGCGCGCGCCCGCGATTTCGCTCACCTCGCCGCCTCTTGACGGCGCGGCCCGACATCCCCATCCCTGTTGCGGTCAGTCGGCCGGACGGCCGCTCCGTCAAGAACGAAAGGTTAACGGAGAGGAAAGTCCGGGCTCCATGGACGAGCGGTGCCGGATAACGTCCGGCGGGCGCGAGCCCAGGGAAAGTGCCACAGAAAAGCGAGACCGCCGCGGTGCGTTGCGTGATAGCCGCGGCAAGGGTGAAACGGTGCGGTAAGAGCGCACCGCGCCGGCGGCAACGCCGGCGGCACGGCAAACCCCACCGGGAGCAAGACCGAATAGGGACGGCGCGAGGCTGTGCTTCGGGATCGATGTCCAGATCCGGCCGTCCGGGTAGGTTGCTGGAGGGGCCGGGCAACCGGCGTCGCAGAGGAATGGCCGTCACGCATGCGGACCCTGTCCGCATGCCATCCAGAACCCGGCTTATAGGCTGACTGACGTGAAACTAAGGGCGCCCGTCGAAAATCCCGGCGGGCGCCCGCCAAACCTTCCGACGTTACAAGCCTTCTGACGTTACAAGCCTTCTGGCGGTGATCTGGCACGCCACTTGAATGACGGAACGCGTGCGGGCGCCGTGCCGGCACAACGGCATGTTTGTCGCGCGCCCCGCTTCGCCGGAAGAATTGTGTCGGCGAAGACGCTTCGTCGATACGATTGTTCCAAGCTGAACGGCGCTGGTTGCCGCGAAAAGGAGAACATTCTATCTCTTCGAGAGCCTAGGATGTCCGCATGAGCCGCGAGCCCTCGGAAATTCGCACGTCGCGCATGGCCGCATTGTCGCGGCTGCCGGCGTTCTTTGCGCTTGAAGGCAAGCGCGCGATCGTCGCCGGCGGCACCCAGGCCGCGGTGTGGAAGGCGGAACTGCTCTCGGCTGCCGGCGCGCACGTCGACGTTTTTGCGCCGGCCGCGGCAGCGGAGATGCGCGCGCTCTCCGCGGCGCCGCCGGTCGGTGCCGTCAGCTTGCATGAGCGCGCCTGGACGCAACGCGACTTCGCCAGCGTTGCCATCGCCGTGGCCGATTGCGCCGACAATGACGAAGCCGCCGCGTTCGCCGCGGCCGCGCGGGCGGCCGGCGTGCCGGTCAACGTCATCGACCGGCCGGGGTTCTGCGATTTCGCCTTTGGCGCCATCGTCAATCGCTCGCCGCTCGTGGTCGGCATCTCGACCGACGGCGCCGCGCCGGTGCTCGGCCAGGCGATCCGCGCCAAGATCGAGGCGCTGATCCCGAAAGGCTTTGCGCGCTGGGCGGACGCCGCGCGGGCCTGGCGCCCGCGCGTGCAGGCGCTGGCGCTGCCGTTCCGCGGCCGCCGCCATTTCTGGGAAAAATTCGCCGACCGCGCCGCGGCCTCACCCGACAAATCGCCGACCGAAGCCGACCTCGAGGCGCTTCTGGTGCCGAGCGGGGCGCCGCAAGGCGGCTCGGTCGTCCTGGTCGGCGCCGGTCCGGGCGATCCGGAGCTGCTCACGCTGCGCGCGGTGCGCGCGCTGCAATCGGCCGACGTGATCTTGTTCGACAATCTGGTGTCGGCCGAGGTGCTCGATTTCGCGCGCCGCGAAGCCAAGAAGATGCTGGTCGGCAAGACCGGCTACGCGCCGTCCTGCCGGCAGGACGACATCAACGCATTGATGGTCTCGCTCGCCAAGGCCGGGCGGCGCGTGGTGCGCCTCAAGGGCGGCGACCCGATGATCTTCGGCCGCGCCGACGAGGAGATCGCCGCCTGCCGCAAGGCCGGGATCGCGGTCGAGGTGGTGCCGGGCGTGACCGCGGCGCAGGGCGCCGCGAGCCGGCTGCTCGTCTCGCTGACGCGGCGCGTCGAGGCGCGGCGCGTACAGTACATCACCGGCCATGATCGCGGCGGCAAGCTGCCCGACGATATCGACTGGGCAAGCCTCGCCGACCCGGCGGTGACGACCGTCGTCTACATGCCGAGGAAGACGCTGCCGGATCTCGTCGCCAAGGCCGCTGCCGCCGGGCTCGACCCGGCAACGCCGGCGGTCGCCGTCGCCCGCGCGACGCGCGCTGACGAGCGCGTTATTTCCGGCCCGATCGCCGCACTGCCCTCACGACTTGCCGCCGAGAGCCCGGCCGGGCCGATCCTGGTGATGATCGGTCGCGTATTTGCCGATTATGCCGAGAGCGACGCGAATGCGATCCGCGCGTCGGGCGCGGACGAAATATCCCGACAAATGAACTCCAAAGGCGGCCTGCGCCGTTAAGCGAAACCAAAGAACAGGTTGCGGACTCCTCCTGGAGCCGCCTATCTATCCCCGCATGGACACGATAACTGCACCAAATGTCGCCGCCGGAACCGCGGCTCCCCACACGGCGCGCGCCGCCAATTTGATCGAGGTGCGGCTGACCGACATCGAAACCGTCGCCCGCGACACCAATGTCTACACGTTCCGCCGGCCGGACGGCGGCCGGCTGCCGTCCTATCAGGCCGGCGCCCATATCGACATCCATCTGCCGAACGGCATCACCCGGCAATTCTCGCTGGTCAATCCCGATCCCGATCCGGTGAGCTACGTCGTCGCCATCAAGCTCGATCCGGCAAGCCGCGGCGGCTCGCGCTACATCTTCGAACAGCTGAAAATCGGCGACACGCTCAAGATCAGCGCGCCGCGCAATAATTTTCCGCTGGCCGCCGACGCCGAACACGTCGTGCTGTTCGCCGGCGGCATCGGCATCACCCCGATCTGGTGCATGGTGCAGGAGCTCGCCGCGCAGAACCGCCCGTGGCAGCTCTACTATTCGTGCCGCTCGCGCGCCGACATGGCTTTTCTCGCGGCCTTGGAAAAGTTCGGGCCGCAATCCGTTCACCTGCATTTTGACGAGGAGGCGAACGGGAAATTCCTCGACCTCGCCGCCGTCATCGCGGCTGCGCCGTCAAATACGCACTTTTATTGCTGCGGGCCCAATCCGATGCTCAAGGCATTCGAGGCGGCCGCCGCCAGCCGCCCGCGCGACCAAATTCACGTCGAATATTTCACGCCGAAGGAGGAA
>JASHXX010000264.1 GCA_030043335.1 Xanthobacteraceae bacterium | reverse complement strand
GAGCATCTCGGCCGGCAGTCCCGGTGCGGTGCTCAGCGCGTCGAGACCGAATTGCGGATGCTTTTTCATCACCGCCATCTCGTCTCCATCCAGCGGGCCTGGCTTTTCAAGAATGGCCACCGGAACTCGCGCCTTGCCGACGTCGTGCAACATGCCGGCGAACGACAGCCGCTGCTGATCGGCACGGGAAACCTTGATTTGTTGACCGAAGGCCACCGCCAATCCCGTCACCAGCAGACAATGCTGATAGGTCAGGCTGTGATGGCTGCGGACGGTATCGATCCACGCCTTGAGGCCTTGCGCCTCGAGATGATCGACAACCGCGTCGCCGGCCGACTTTATCGCTGGAGAATCGAGCGGCCCGCCCAGGCACGCCGAGGAAAAGATGCCTCGCAGCGTATCGACTGCGGCAGATACCGCCGCCGATTCGCGAATGGCCGGGTTGGTCGGATCGGCGGATAACGAAGCGATATCGCCCAGCAGCATCTTGAGAAGTTTCCGGCCGTCAATCGGGCGATGCAGAATGTCGGTGGCTCCGAGCGCGCACGCTCTTGTGTTTTGCAAGTGCGAACTCTTGTCGACTATGAATATGACCTTCCCGCTAGCGGGCTTGCGCCTGAGCCACTCCTTCAGGGGCGAGAGCCGCGACTCACGGCTGAGATCGATGTCGAATATGATCGAGTTGCCGGGTTTCGAGCGCAGCGCCTGGTCGAACGGCTGAAAGTCGATCTCGACTATGCCTGCGAGCTGTCGGCGCAGATATCCGGGATCAACACCCGTATCGCCGACAAGCATTGTCTGACGCATCGCGCACTCGGCCGATCCGATGCCGCTCCGCCGGTCTTGAGCTTGGTGCGATAACATGCGGACATTAACGAGAACCTTACTACTGTATTTCAGCACAATTTTCGCGTGTATTTCTTCGGTATACGAAGATACCAACGAACGCAAGCTTGGTTACGGGCCTCGAAGGTTCGTTTCGCCAGGCGATTTGGGGGAGTTCGATGCACATGATCGGCGGCAGGGGCGGCGATCGAGCGCAGAAACCGACGGCCGCAGGCTGCGGTTGCCGAACGGACGAGCGTAGCGTCATGAGGCCGATAGTTGCCGGCACGCTGGGAATGGTCGCGTGGCTGTTGGCGCCGGGCAATGCCGGCGCGCAGACCGTCAACGAGCTCTTGCAAAGCTGCGAGGCGGTGACAAATGCGGCGCGCTCGGCGTCAGCCGGCGCGATCGATATCCCGCGAGCCGGGATTCCCTGCTGGTATTACATGGCGGCGGTCCAGAACGCGGCGGTTCTCGTCGACAACGACCGAAGGCGGCTCCTTGGCGTTTGCGCGCCGCCGGATGCGACGCTGATGGACCACGTACGCATCTTCGTCAATTATGCGCGGCGACATCAAAAAGCCGCGTCGGAGAATGCCGCGGCGGTCGCGGTCATGGCGCTGGGCGAAGCCTATCCGTGCCCAGCGAATTAAGCGTCGGACCCGTTGCCCATCATGGCCGGGCGACGCGCACCAGCGCCTTGCCGAAATTGCGGCCTTCGAGCATGCCGATGAAGGCCGTTGGCGCGTTCTCGAGCCCGTCGGTGATGTCCTCGCGATAGCGGATGCGCCCGTCGGCAATGCTGGCCGACACGGTTTTCAGAAAAGCCGGATAGTGCTCGGCCGCGAACTCGACATTGATGAAGCCGCGCAAGGTCAGGCTCTTGGTCAGCACCGCGCGCATGGTCGCGGGAAGGAGGTTCGGTCCGGCGGGCTGGCCGCTCACGTTATACTGCGCGATCAGCCCGCAGACCGGCACACGCGCATAGGTGTTGAGCAAGGGCAGCACCGCCTGCCAGACGGCGCCGCCGACATTCTCGAAATAGACATCGACCCCCTTCGGGCAAGCCGCCGCGAGCTTCTCGGCGAAGTCGGGCGCGCGATGATCGATGGCGGCATCAAAGCGCAACTCCTCGACGACGTAGCGACATTTCTCCGGTCCGCCGGCAATGCCGACGGCGCGCGCGCCGGCCATCTTGGCGAGCTGACCGACGAGCGAGCCGACCGGGCCGCTTGCCGAGGCGACGGCGACCGTCTCGCCCGCCTTCGGCTTGCCGATGATGTAGAGGCCGCTATAGGCGGTAAAGCCGGGCATGCCGAGGACGCCGAGCCCGGTGGTGATCGGCGCCTGCTTCGGGTCGAGCTTGCGCAAGGCGGCGCCGTCCCAGGCCGCATGGGTGCGCCAGCCGGTGCGCGCGAGCACAGTGTCGCCGACGGCGTAGCCGGCGCGATCGGACGCGATCACCTCGCAGACGCTCTCGCCCTCCATCACGTCGCCGACATCGACCGGCTTGGCGTAGGATTTGGCCTCATCCATCCGGCCGCGCATGTAAGGGTCGAGCGAGAGATAAAGCACCCGCAGCAGCAGGCCGCCGCCCGGGAGCTTCGGCATCGGCACTTCCTCGAGGCGGAAATTTGCAGCCGCCGGCAGGCCCTTCGGCCGCGAGGCGAGAACGATCTGTTTGACCACGGGTTGAGCCATGTTCCTCTCCTAAACCTCTGCGAAACCGTTGCGTCTTTCGCCGATGCGGTCAAGCTGCGCCGGGACCACCGAGACGTAGCCCGCCATCCCAGGATATGTAAGTATCGGCGCCAAGGATTGTGGCGGGAGGCAGGTCATGCAGGTTCAGGGTCGCGACGCGTTGTTGAGTTACGGTACCGCGACCGAGCTGGTGGCAGCGCTTGCCAACCGTAAGATTTCCGCGCTTGAGCTCACCGAGCACGTCATCGCCCGGATCGAGAAACTCGACGGCGAGCTCAACGCCGTGGTGGTGCGCGACTTCGACCGCGGCCGCAAGGCGGCCAAAGCGGCCGACGCCGCGCTGGCGAGCGGCGAGCGGCGGCCGCTCCTCGGCATTCCGATGGTGGTCAAGGAATCCTTCGACGTCGCCGGCTTGCCGACCACCTGGGGCGTACCGCAGTTCAAGGACTGGATCGCACCGCAGGACGCGGTGACGGTCGCTCGCGTCAAGGCCGCGGGCGCCGTGATCCTCGGCAAGACCAACGTGCCGCTGTTTCTCGGCGATTGGCAAAGCCACAACGAGATCTACGGCGCGACCAAGAATCCCTGGGATCTCACCCGCACTCCCGGCGGCTCCTCGGGCGGCTCGTCGGCGGCGCTCGCCGTCGGTTTCGGACCGCTGTCGCTCGGCTCTGACATCGGCGGCTCGCTGCGCACCCCGGCGCATTATTGCGGCATCTGTGCGCACAAGCCGACGCTCGCGCTGGTGCCGATGGGCGGACACATCGTTCCCGGCACGGTGCTGCGCGAAAACGGTCTGTCAGTGGTCGGACCAATGGCGCGCAGCGTCGCCGATCTCTCCTTGGCGCTCGAAGTGATCGCCGGTCCCGACGAGCGGCGCGAGGGCATCGGCTATCGCCTCGCCCTCCGCCCGCCGCGGCACAAAGAGCTCAGGGACTTCCGCGTCCTCGTCATCGACGATCATCCGCTGCTGCCGACGGCGAAGACGATGCGCACCGCCATCGAGCGCTTGGCGCAAGAGCTCGGCAAGGCCGGGGTCAAGGTCGCCCGTGCGAGCCACTTGCTTCCCGATCTCGCCGAGTCCGGACGGCTCTACATGCGGCTGTTGATGACGGCGCTCGCCGTGCGCTGGCCCGCCGATCTCTACGCCGAGGCGCTGGCCGCGGCGAAGATGGTCAAGCCCGACGACACCAGCCTCGCCGCCGAGCGCGCGCGCGGCGCCGTGCTGAGCTACCGCGAGTGGGCGGCAGACGACGCGGCGCGGATCAGGCTGCAGGACCAATGGAGCGCGCTGTTTCGCGAATGGGACGTCGTGGTCTGCCCGCCGATGCCGACGCCAGCCTTCGTCAACGACCACACCACGCCGATCTCGGCGCGGCGGATCGACATCGACGGAAAGAAGTATTCCTATTTCGACCAGATGGTCTGGCCGGGAGTGGCGACTACGCCGGGCCTGCCTTCGACCGCCGTGCCGATCGGTCTTTCCGACACCGGGCTTCCGATCGGCGTGCAGATCGTCGGCCCCTATCTCGAGGACCGCACGCCGCTCGCGTTCGCCGAACTCATAGAGCGCGAATTCGGCGGCTTCGTACCGCCTCCTGGTTATGACGCCTGAACAAGCTGAGGATTTCAAGAAATGGCCAGTGCCCTGTTTTCCCCGATCACGCTGCGCGGACTGACCCTGCCCAACCGGGTCGTGGTTTCGCCGATGTGCCAGTACAATTCCGACAACGGCTCGGCGAACGACTGGCATCTGATGCATCTCGGCGGCTTCTCGCTCGGCTGCGCCGGGCTGGTGATCTGCGAAATGACCGACGTCACGCCGATCGGCCGAATTACGCCGAAATGCGCCGGCATGTGGTCGGACGAGAACGAGGCGGCGCTCAAGCGGGTGCATGATTTCTGCCGCACCTACGGCGTGGCGAAGCTCGGCGTGCAGCTTGCGCACGCCGGGCGCAAGGGCCCGACCACGACGCCGGCCGCGGGCGGCAAGCCGATCCTGACCAAGGAGGAAGGCGGCTGGACGCCGGAGGCGCCGTCCGCGTTGCCTTATGACACCGGCTGGCCGGTGCCGCGCGCTATGACCAAGGACGACCTCAAGCGCTGCGTGACCGAGTTCGTCGCCTCCACCAAGCGGGTCGATCGCATCGGCTACGACCTGATCGAGCTCCATGGCGCCCATGGCTATCTGCTCCATCAATTCATGTCGCCGCTGTCGAATCAGCGCACCGACGAATATGGCGGCTCGCTCGAGAGCCGCATCCGCTTCCCGCTCGAGGTGTTCGGCGCGGTGCGCGCGGCGTGGCCCGAGCGGAAGCCGCTCGGCATCCGCCTCTCGGCGACCGATTGGGTCGACGGCGGCTGGAACCTGGAGGAGACCCTGGTGCTGGCGAAGGAGCTGAAAAAGCTCGGCTGCGATTACATCGACGTATCGAGCGGCGGGCTCGACCCGCGGCAGAAGGTTCCGCTCGCCCCCGGATATCAGGTGCCGTTCGCCGACAAGGTCAAGCGCGAGACCGGCATCACCACGATGACCGTCGGCCTGATCGCCGGCTACCGGCAGGCCGAAGATATCGTGGCGTCGGGCAAGAGCGACATGGTCGCTCTGGCGCGCGGGGCGATGTATGATCCCCGCTGGGCTTGGCACGCTGCCGAGGAGCTCGGCGCCGAGACGCCTTACGCGCCGAAGATGATGCGCTGCCATCCAAAATTCCGGCCGGAACTTTTTCCGAAGCACGCGCAGGCGGTGGCGGCGGGCTAGACTACGCGTACCCCCGATAGATGCGATCGGCGAGCTCGGCCGCGCTCATCCCGCCACGCGGCCCTTGATGGCATTGGCGAAAGCCTCGTAGCTGATCCGGCCATTCCGGTCGGCGGGCAATTGCTCGCGCAGCCGCGCGCGCAGCTGCTCGCGCTCGCTCGGCGACAATTTGTTGATCGCGTTGCCGGTGAAGCCGACCGGCGCGCTGATCGAGTCCCAGAAATCGTCGAAGTCGGCATAGCCGACGGTAATGCGGATCACCTGCGTGCCGATTGATTGCAGGCCGGCCGCCTCCCACATCGCCCGCAAGCTGTCCTGGCGCGAGGCCGCGGTCGCAACTCGCGACGACAGCGTTAGCCCAAGCGAGTCCATCGCGACATAGATCGGCCGCAGCGGCAAGCCGCCGCCTTCGATGTCCCACATGTAAGTCGCGACCCAGCCGCCGCCGCGCGTCACGCGCGCCATTTCCGCGACCGCTTTGCCGGGATCGGGAACGAAGACGATGACCAGCGCCATGGCGGCGACGTCGAAGCTGCCGTCGGCGAACGGCAGCGCCTGCGCGTCGCCGAGGCGGAATTGTGCGAGCTTCGCACCCGGCCGTTGCCGCGCGTGGGCAAGCTGGCCCTGCGACGGATCGAGCGCTGCCACGGCGGCCGGAGCGACCCGCGCGACCACCGCTTCGGTAAAGGCGCCATTGCCGCAGCCGACATCGAGCCAGCGAAGTCCTTTGGGAAGGTCGAGCCAATCGAGGAACAGGTCGCCGGCAAGCCGGCTCCAACGGCCCATCATCCGTTCGTAGGCTTTTCCGTCGGCAAAAAGCTGTGCGGCTTCGCTCATGGCGGAATTCCGTTGGCCGACGCGCGCGGATGCAGGTCGGCAGACTCACCTCCGTCCTCGGCGCCGCGAGGATTGCTCGGCTCGGCTCAGTAGAACGCGCCGTAGACCACGTCCACGATCTGGCCGGTCGCGACATTGACCAGCACTAGATCGGGTCCGTAGCGCACCCATTGGAAGCCGGGCTCCGGCGCCGCAAGACCGAGCGCCGCCCAATCGGCGTAGTAGTAGGCCGGCACCAGGAAGAGCGGCGGCAGAATCGCGCCGACCGCCCAACGGCGGTAGCCCCAGCCCGCCGGATAAACGAACGGGGCGAGATGGACGCGGTTGAAGTTATGGCCGCGGTAGCTGAACTGCGCGCCGACCGGACCGCCGACGACACGCGGGCCGCCAGGGCCGCCAACATGCGGGCCGCCAGCGCCCGGCCCGGGCCGCACAATGACCCTGCCGCCGACCGCCGGGGGCCTCACGACGGTCCGTGCGCCCGGGTGCGGCTGCGGCTGCTGAGCGACGGCCAAACCTGGCAGCGCGAGCGCGAGCATTGCAGCGATCGCCAAAATGCGGAACATACCGACTCCCTTTGTTGTTCGAGAAACCTCGTCGGCGCGCAGGCTAGCAAAAGCGCTTGACCGATGTAACCGGCCGCCGCCCGTAAATTTCGCTCAACTTGGCGCTAGAGCCGTTTGGCGACCTCTTCGAGCATGACTTCGGTCGCGCCGCCGCCGATGTTGTGTGCGCGCGCATCGCGCGCCATGCGCTCGATCGTGCTCTCGCGCATGAAACCCATGCCGCCGTGAAACTGCAGGCAGGCATAAGTAACTTCGTTGATCAGCTCGCCGCAATAGGCCTTGACCATCGAGACTTCCTTGGTGGCGTCGAGCCCTTGGCTGTCGAGCCAGGCGGCGTGGTAGACGAGCTGGCGGCCGGCCTCGACCTTGCCCGCCAGCATGGCGAGCTTCTGACGGATGGCCTCTTTCTCCCACAGCGGGGCGCCGAAGGCCTTGCGGGTGCGGACATGATCGAGCGTGAGCTCGATCGCGGTCTGCGCTTCGCTGACCGCCACCGCGCCGATCACGGTGCGCTCGTTCTGGAAGTTGCGCATGATGGCGCGGAAGCCGCCGCCCTCTTCGCCGAGCCGGCTCGCGGCCGGGATGCGGCAGTTGTCGAAATGCAGCTCCGCGGTGTCGGATGAGCGCCAGCCGTGCTTGTCGAGGGCGCGGGCGACGTTGAAGCCGGGGGTGCCTTTCTCGACCAGGAACATCGTCACCGACCGGCTTGGCGGGCCGGAGCGATCGGTCTTGGCGGCGACGCAATAGAGATCGCCGTAGACCCCGTTGGTGATGAAAATTTTCGCGCCGTCGAGCACGTAGCTGTCGCCGTCGCGTCGCGCGAAGGTCCGGATGCCTTTGACGTCGGAGCCGGCGTCCGGTTCGGTGATCGCGACCGCTGTGATGACCTCGCCGGAGATGATGCGCGGCATCCACTGGTCCTTCTGCGCGTCAGTGCCGGCGTTGAAGATGTGAACCGAGGCCATGTCGGTGTGATCGAGGACGGTGTAGGAGACGCCGGTGAAGGTTGAGCGGCCGAGCTCCTCGGCCAGTACTACGCTGCCGAGCGCATCCATCTCCGCTCCGCCGTAGCGGGCCGGATAGCGGATGCCGAAGAAGCCGAGGCTGCCCATGCGGCGCAGCACCTCGCGCGGCACGTGACCCTGCTCCTCCCAGGCAAGCGCCTTCGGCTTGATCTCGGTTTCGACAAAGCGACGTACCTGGGCGCGGAGCATTTCGTGCTGCTCGGAGAAATAGGGCGAGCGAAGATTGAAAAGCTGCGGCCCGGTCGCGGCGGACTTTAAATCGGCGACTGTGCTCATGACGGAGTGACCACCTTGGCGTGAGCGTCCCTCGACGCTCGCTTTTGCGCCGTACTATAGTCGAGTTTGCGCGGCTCAAGGAGCGCCCTCCGATCGAGGCTCGCCGGCGCCGCCAGTCTCCAGACCAGCGCGTTGGCATCGCGGCAAGGGCGGGATACCATTCCTTCTCGGACACATCGGTCGTTCTTGATCCGCGGGAGGATGGACATGGTCGGCAGCATGGGGCTGGCGTTGCCCAAGGGAATCACACCGGCCGGCTCCGGCAAGGCCGGCCAGCCGCAGGAAGTGGTGTGGAGCATTCTCGGCCACACCTATTGGCTCAAGGCCGAGGCCGAGAGCTGCTTCATCTTCGAGACGCTCGATCCGCCCGGCACCTTCGTGCCGCCGCACATCCATCCGACCCAGGATGAATTCATCTATATGCTCGACGGCATTTTCGACCTCTATCTCGACGGCGCGTGGACGCAGGCCAAGGCCGGCGACCTGGTGCGCATGCCGAAGGGCCTGCCGCATGCCTACTACAACCGGCGGGACAAACCGGCGCGCGCCCTGTTCTCCGTTACCCCGGCGCGGCGCCTGCGCGAGCTGTTCGACCAGCTGCACAATCTCGGCGACCCGGAGGAAGTGGTCCGCCGCTCCAAGGTCTGCGAGGTGGATTTCCTGCCGCCCGGATCGGTGCCGGGCGCGTGACGCCCGCCTACCAGCGACTGCCCCAGCGTCGCCGGTATCCCCAACCACCGCCGCCGACGAGGCGCAGGATCAGCAGGAGCACCACGGCGCCGATAAAGGCGTTGATGATCAGCGCGACGATGCCGACGCCGAGGTGAATCCCAAGCCGCGGCAGCAGCCAATCACCGATGAAGGCGCCGAGAAGGCCGACCAGCAGGTCGCCGATCAGGCCAAAGCCGCCGCCTTCCATCACCCTGCCGGCCAACCAGCCGGCGACAATTCCGACGAAGATGATGACCAGTAGACTTTGATTGGAAAGATACATAGCCATTCCCTCTTGGGGCGAAGGCCGCGCTTGCTAAGGGCGAAGGCCGCGCTTGCTAATTCGGCGCGCACCGAAATAGTTCCCCGTCAAGCTCACACAAATTCTCGGCGCGCGCCGCTACGCCGCCTCGATGACAACGCCTTCCTGCTCGCAGGAGTTGGCGATGTCGCTTACGGTGGCGCGCTGCATGTCGCGCTTCCAGCGCAGATCGTCGAACTCCATGCCGCGGTGCATGGTGCAGCGGTTGTCCCAAATCACTAGATCGCGGAGCCGCCAGCGATGGGTGTAGACGAATTGCCGCTGGGTAGCGTGGGCGACGAGCTCGTCGATCAGCGCGCGCCCCTCCGCGTCGGGCATGCCGAAAATTCGGCCGGCGTGTGAGGCGAGATAAAGCGATTTGCGGCCGGATTCGGGGATGGTGCGAACGAGAACCTGCGGCACCGGCGGCATTTGCCGGCGTTCCTCGTCGGTGAAATTGGTGAAGCCGAGACGGGCGCGCGAAGTGAAGATCGAATGCTCGGCCACGAGCGAATCAAGGCGCCGCTTTGTCGCCTCCGGCAGCGCGTCATAGGCCGCGCGCTCGTCGGCAAATTCGGTGTGCCCGCCGACCGGCGGAATCGAGCGCGCATAGAGTAGCGACGCCAGCGCCGGCCGCCGCTTGAACGAGCTGTCGGTGTGCCAGAGCCGGTTGCCGAGCTGGAACAGGCGCAGCCTGCTGTCCTTGCCCCAGACCTCGTTGTCGTGAGTGAGGTTGGAAACGTCGGCAAACTCCTTGCGCACGCGCAGCGGCGCATCACGGCGGTAGACGCCGATCGTGGTCTCGAGCGGGCCGAAGTGCCGGGCGAAATCGAGGTGCTGGTCCTGCGACAGCTGCTGATCGGGAAAGATCAGCACCGCGTATGTCGCGAACGCTTCCTTGATCGCCGCGAGGTCGGCCGGCTCGATCGGCGCCGAGAGATCGACGTCGCCGATCTCGGCGGCAAAGCTCGGCGTGACCGGATAGATGATGGCGGCCATGGTCGCTGCCTCCCGGTGGCGATATCTTCGGTTGCCGATTGGAGCACAGCGCATCGGCGCATGCAATCAAGCAACCAGGTCCGGGCTTACCACGGCTCTGCAAATGGTCTGATCTCGACATTGAACGACCATGCCGAACGCGGCTGGTTGGCAACGTGCCATGCTTCATCGGCGATTGCCGCGGGCGCGACGAAGAAGTCGTCTGGTTTGTTCTTGAAGCGCTCGCGCGTCCACGGCACGTCGATCACAGCATCGATGACGATGTAGGCGACATGCACGCCCTTCGGACCAAGGTCCCGCGCCATGGCCTCAGCGAGGATACGCTGCGCCGCCTTGGTCGGGGCGAAGCCGGCAAAATTCGCCCGGCCGCGCTGCGCCGACGTATTTCCGGTGACGATGATGGCGCCCTTGCCTGCGTCCACCATGGCGCGCGCGACACGCCGCGCCAGATAAAGCAGACCCATGGTGTTGACTTGGAAGTTGCGATTGAGCATCGCCGGGTCGATCTCCATGAAGGTTCCCCAGCCACCGCCCACGGCGTTATGGATCAATACGCTTGGAGCGCCGAGCTCGCGCTCGACCGACGCGATGGCCAGATCGACCGCCGCCTGATCCGACACATCGCAGACAAAGGCTCGTGCCGCCGGCACTTTCCGGGCGAGATCGGCAAGCCGGTCGGCGTTGCGCGCCAGCATCGCGACGCGATAGCCGCCCGAGGCGAAACGGCGGACGAGCGCGGTGCCGGTGCCAGGGCCGACGCCGCTGATCACGCAAACCGGCTCTGCCATGGGTCCCTCCTCACGCGGCCGGGCGAAGCGCCGCGGCGACGAAGTCGAGGCGGTCATTGCCGAAGAACATCTCCTCGGCGACGAACATGGTCGGTGAGCCGAACACGCCGCGCTCCGCGGCGGCTTTCGTCTCGACGTCGAGCTTGGCGGCGATCTCCGCGGCGCTCGCACGCTCGAGGAGCCGCGCACCGTCGAAGCCGGCCTTGTCCAGAACCTCGACCAGAACCGAACGTTGCGAAAGATCGACCGGTTTGCCCCAGATGGCGGCGAAGATCGCGGTCACGTAGGCGGCGCCGCGGTCGTCCCCGATGGCGACCAGCGCGGCGCGGTCGAGCTCGGCAAAATCGAAGGCTCGCGAATTCGGGTTCCTGGCAAAATCGACGCCGTAACTCTTCGCCCAGCGTCGCAGGTCGACGCCGGCATACGCGCCCTTGTTCTTGCATTGGATGGTGGTCGGCTGGTTGCCGACGATCTTCATCAGCTCGAGAAGGCGGATCGGATGGTACACGACGATGGCGTCGTGTTGCGCCGCGAGCCTCGGCAGTTGCGTATGTGCGAGGTAGGAATATGGGCTCGGGAAGTCGAAGTAGAATTCGATCTTGTGCGTCATGACGGGCGTCCTCCAGAGTGGGATCGGCAAGCAGGCTCGGCCGGATCAGTTGCCGGTGAAGCGGGCGGCGCGCCGCTCGACGAAGGACTTGATGCCTTCAGCCGCATCGGCGGTGTTCAGCACGCGCTCGCGAATGCGTGGCACATAAGCGATCGCCGCCCGCTCGCCCGCTTCAATGAAGGTTCGCCCCGCTTCCTTCGTCACCTGAATGCCGAGCGGAGCGTTGCGCGCGATGATCCCGGCGATCTCCATGGCGCGGCCGATCTGCCGTCCCACCGGCGTCACCTCCTGCACGAGGCCGATGCGGTACGCCTCGGCGGAAGAGAACTCGTCGCAAAGCAGCAGGTGATACATGGCGTTTCCCCAGCCCGCCCATGCAATGTAGCGGAAATGCGCTCCGCCCATCGGCGCGATGCCGCGCTTTCCTTCCATCTGGCAAAAGCGGCAATTGTCGGCAGCGACGACGATGTCGCCCGCCAGCATCAGCTCGATGCCGACCGTATAGACGATGCCCTGGACGGCGGTGACGATCGGTTTGCGGCACGGCCTCGCCATGCCGAACGGATCAACGTTGCCCTCCGGAAACGGCTTCCTGGTCGCGCCAGGGCCGAAGAATTTCGGCATGTCGAGCCCGGCGGTGAAATCGTCGCCTGCCGCGCAGATCACGCCGACCCACAGCGAGCCATCGTCATCGAGCAGCGTCAGCGCGTCGGAGAGCTGCGCTATCATCTCCGGGCTGAAGGCGTTCTTCTTCGCAGTATTGTCGATGGTGATCTTAAGAACGTGATCGTGGCGCTCGTGGACGACGCGCCCCGGGGCCGCGAGCTCGGACATGGTGTTCCTCCGCTCTCCGCATCGTTGCCGGCGCAAGCGGCGCTTTTTTCGCCAAGCGCCTTGCAACGCTCTGCATTGGATGCATCATCCAGCAGCATGATATACATCATGCACAATCAAGCCGAGATTGTCGAGGATCGCAAATGGGACATTCGCAGGCGGAGAAAGCGCGCAATCGCGAGCGCATCCTTAAAGCGGCCGCGGCGCAAATTCGCAAGAACGGATTGGGATCGCTCGGCGTCGTACCGCTGATGCGCAAGGTCAATCTGACCCATGGCGGCTTCTACGGGCATTTCGCGTCGAAGTCCGAACTGGTGGCCGAAGCCGTGGCGTGCGCGCTCGCGGCGGCGGAAGCTGCGGCCCGCGCAGCGAGCGAGCCGGCAAAGCCGCGCCGCTTCGCCGGGATGGTTCGCAGCTATCTGAGCCGGGCCCATCGCGACAACCCGGAGTCGGGCTGCGCCATCGCGGCGCTCGCCGGCGATGTGGCGCGAGCGGATGAGCGCTCGCGCGCGACCATGGCGGAGCACATCGAGAGCTTCATTGCGCGGGTGGCGGAAAAACTTGGCGACAAGGACGACACCGCGGCGACCGTGGCGGTGAGCGCTTTGGTCGGCGCCCTGACGCTGTCTCGCGCCGTCACCGACCCGAAGCGCTCGGACGCGATTCTACGCACGGTGCGCGACTATTTGGCGGCGATGAAGGACGACCGGCAATTGACACGATGAAGTTCGCGTCGTTCTTCGAGATAGGACGCCGTTCATCCCGATCTTGCGCCCGATTGGCCGACTCGAAGTTTCTAGATTGGATCAATCTGGACCGATCGCCTCAATCCCTGGCGCGTCGGCTTTAACCTCGACAGC
>JASHXX010000263.1 GCA_030043335.1 Xanthobacteraceae bacterium | reverse complement strand
ATGTTCGCCGACACGCGCACCAATGCCGGCGTCGACAACATCGCGACCTTCCGCAAGCTGCACGTGTTCAAGGATCCCGGCAAGCGGATCATGGCGATTGCTTCCGCCGGCAATCTTTCCATCAGCCAATCGGTGCTCAGCATCCTGACCGAAGGTTTCGACAACCCGGAAAGCGGCGCGCACGAAACGCTGATGAACGCGCCGACGATGTTCCAGGCGGCGCAGCGCGTCGGCCATGTCATCCGCATGATCCATTCCACCGAAGGCAAGGCGCTCGAGGCCTCCGATGTGTCGTTCGACGTCTCGTTCCTGTTCGGCGGCCAGATCGCCGGCGAGCGCATGCGGCTGTTCATGATCTATTCGGCCGGCAATTTCATCGAGAGCACGACCGATACGCCCTATCTGCAGATCGGCGAGCACAAATACGGCAAGCCGGTGCTGGACCGCGCGGTGAGCTACGGCATGGATCTATACGACGCGCTCAAGGTCGGTCTCGTCTCCATCGACTCGACCATGCGCTCGAACCTGAGCGTCGGCATGCCGATCGATCTCCTGGTGGTGCGGCGCGACGCCTGCGACGCCGAGCTGATCTACCGCATCGAACCGGGCGAGCCCTATTTCACCGACCTGCGCGAGCGCTGGTCGGCGGCGCTGCGCGCCGCTCACATCGCCATCCCGCGCCCGCCCTACGGTAACAAGCGGTAAACCGCCTACAACGAGGCGTCCGGACAAGGGCGCGGCAGCTTGCGCTTGCGGAACCGGCACCCGCGGCGGTCTTGGCCGGCGTCCTTTACGCAACGTTAACATTCACGGCCGATGCACTCCGGCCAAAAGTGGCAAGGTTTTGCAAGTTCAACCGCAAGCGATTTGCAATCTTTGCCGCCTATGGTCCGCAGCGAACAACGATAGGCCGAGGGTGGGAGCGTGGTGACTTCGGCGCGACCAAAAATCGCCGAGGAACGCAAGCGGTCGGACTGGAACCCGGTGCGCCCGAGCCTGGTCATGCCGATCGGCGCGATCGTCGCCGTTGCGATCGTTTGCGTCGTCGTCGCCGTGCTCACCTCGGCGCAGCGGGCGGACGAAGTTTCGTTCAATCGCGAGCAGCAACTGATCCAGCAGGCGATCGCCGATCGCGGAGCGCGGATCGCGCGCGAGCTGGAAAGCGCCGCCGCGACCGAACGTGCCACCGCGGCGATCCGGGTGGACTACGATCCGCAGTGGGTGCAGCAACGGCTCGGCGAATGGCTGCAAGCATATTTTCGGCACGACATCGTCGTCGTCGTCGACGGTTCGGACCAGATCGAGTACGCGCTCACCCGCGCCGGCGGCAACGTCACCGCCGCCGATCTGCATCGCGGGCTCGCCGACAGCCTCGAGCTCCTGCGCGGCCGGCGCGACGCCGCTCCTGATCGCGCCATTCCGGTCGTCGCCGGGCAATATCCGCTCCATCCGGGCCGGCGCGTGGCTTTGATCCAACGCTTCCTCGATCGGCCCGCGATCGTCGCCGGCGCGGCGGTCGGCTCCGACAGCGACCTCAAGCTCGGCAACGAGCGCGCGCCAATTGTGTTCTCGGTCAAATACATCGACGAACCGATGCTGAGCGAGATCGGCGGCCGCCTGCAGCTGGCCGACCTGCACAAGCTCGATGACCCGGCGCAGCCGCTCGACGAGCAGGTCATGGCGTTGGCCGACGCCCAGGGCGCCCCGATCGTACGCTTCGCCTGGAAGCCGACCAAGGCCGGCGGCACCATCGTGTGGAGCGTGCTGCCGTTCATAGCGGTGACGATCGCAGGCTTCGCGCTGCTCGTCGGCCTGGTGATCCGCCACATACGGCAGACGGCAAAAACCATCGCCACCGGCGAGACGCAGTTGCGCCACCTCGCCCTGCACGATCCGGTCTGCGGCCTGCCGAACCGCATCTATTTCAGCGAACGGCTCGAGACCGTGATCGAACAGGTGCGCCGCGGCGGGCCGACCGCGGCGGTGTTCTACATCGACCTCGACCACTTCAAGGACGTCAACGACACGCTCGGCCACCATATTGGCGACGCCCTGATCCTCAACGTCACCCAACGCCTGAGCCGGATCGTGCGCGGCGACGATCTCGTCGCCCGGCTTGGCGGCGACGAGTTCGCCATCATCACCCTGTGCTCTTCGGATTCCTACTCGCTACAGGCGCTCGCCGGCCGCATCATCGCCGCGCTATGCGCGCCCTACGCGATCAACGGCCACAACATCGTCATCGGTGCCTCGATCGGCATTGCCGCAATCGGCCGCCGCGCCCGCGACGCCGCCGACATCCTGCGCTACGCCGACATGGCGCTCTACCGCGCCAAGAACGAAGGCCGCAACCGCGCCTGCATCTACGACGCGGCGATGGACGCCGACCTCTCCAATCGCAAGCTGCTCGAGGGCGACCTTCTGCACGCGATCAGGAACGACGGCCTCACCGCCGCCTACCAACCGATCGTCAACGCCTCGGGCGACAAGATGGTCGGCGTCGAGGCCCTGGCGCGCTGGATCCATCCCTCGATCGGCGTGATCCCGCCGGTCGAGTTCATCCCGATCGCCGAGCACTCCGGCCTGATCGTCGAGCTCGGCGAGTGGATGCTGCGCCGCGCCTGCCTCGACGGCAAGGACTGGCCGGACCTGACCGTTGCGGTGAACGTCTCGCCGCTGCAGTTCCGCCGCTCCGACTTCGTCGAAGTGGTCGAGCGCATCGTCAAGGAAACCAAGTTCGACCCGAGCCGGCTCGAACTGGAGCTCACCGAGAGCACCCTCCTCAGCAATCTGGAATCCGCGGAACTGTCGATGCTGCGGCTCAAGGCCATCGGCGTGCGCTTCGCGCTCGACGATTTCGGCACCGGCTATTCCAGCCTCCAATATCTGCGCCGCTTCCCGTTCGACAAGCTCAAGATCGATTCGAGTTTCGTGCGCAGCATCGAGACCGCGCCCGACGCCGCGGCGATCGTTCACGCCGTGGTCAGCCTCGGCCGCGGGCTCGGCATGCGGGTCACCGCCGAGGGCGTCGAGAACGCCGAGCAGCATCTGTTCCTGCGCGCCGCCGGCGTGCACTCGATGCAGGGCTTCCGCTTCGGCCGGCCCGGCACCGCGACCGATGTCAGCGCCCGGCTGGCCTCGCCCGACGATTATCGCGTCGGCAGCCCCGACCAGGAAGTCGCGCTCGCGAGCTGACGCGCCCGCGATTGCGGGGCCAAGCGAAGCGAGCAGCCCGGAATCCATAGTCGCCGCCGCACAATCCGCTCCGCTCCTTCACAACCACACGATCCGTGGTTATGGATTTCCGGACGGCCGCTGTCGCGGCTTCCGGAATGAGGGGACAGGGAGACGCCGATGGCAGCGCAGAAGATCGCCGTAGTGACCGGAGCCGGAACCGGCGTCGGCCGCGCTGCCGCGCTGGCGCTTTCGGGCGCGGGCTACGCTGTGGCGCTCGCCGGCCGGCGCAAGGAGCCGCTCGAGGCGGTGGCGAAGGAGGCGAGCGGAAAGACCCTTGTGGTGCTGACCGACGTCAAAGAGCCGGACTCGATCCGCGCGCTGTTCGCCAAGACCAAGGAAGCCTTCGGCCGCCTCGATCTCCTGTTCAACAATGCCGGCATCGGCATGCGCGGAATGCCGATCGAGGAGGTGCCGCTCGATCGCTGGCAAGCGGTTGTCGCCACCAACCTCACCGCGGTGCTGCTTTGCACCCAGGAAGCGATCAAGATCATGAAGGCGCAAGAACCGCGCGGCGGCCGGATCATCAATAACGGCTCGATCTCGGCCCACGTGCCGCGGCCCGGCACTGTCGCCTATACCGCAACCAAACACGCCGTCACCGGGCTCACCAAGCAGACCGCGCTCGATTGCCGCAACTACGACATCTGCTGCGGCCAGATCGACATCGGCAATGCCGCAACGCCGCTGACTGAGCAGATGACGACCGGGATGCTGCAGGCCGACGGCCGCATGATGCCGGAGGCGCGCATGAACGTCGACGACGTCGGCCGCGCCGTGGTCTACATGGCCAGCCTGCCGCTCGACGCCAACGTGCTGTTCATGACGGTGATGGCGAACAAGATGCCGTTCGTCGGTCGCGGCTAGAGCATGATCCGGAAAAGTGGCACCCGGTTTTCCGAAAAAATCATGCTCAACTAAACGAGAATGTTCCGAATGCTCGCCGGCGGGCGCGGACGTGGTCGCCAGCGCCTTGCTGCTTCTTCTCGCCATCAATATCGGCAATGCCTGGGATCTGATGCTCGCCCTCGCGACACGGGCGACGCAGCCGGCGGGACAGCAAACTACGCCGCCGTCACCCTGATCTTGTCGCCGGCCTTGACCTTGGCCAGCGTCCTCACATCGCCGAGCGCCTTCGCCCAGATGTTGCAGGGGCTCGCGAGCCGCGTCTCGTCGCCCTCGGAGATCGGGGTGCGGCCGAAGCCAATGGCAATGGCGTTGCCTTCCGGCCAATAAGCGATCTCGCCCGGCGTGACGACCGCGCGGGCGGTCCTTTCGCGCGCGGCCTCGACCGGGACCTCGAAATAGACCTCCTCGCCCCAGGTGAGCGCCAGCCGGTGATCGGCAGCGCCGCGGCGATCGCCTTCGCCGTCGGCGTGTCGAGGATCTCGGCATCGAGCGTGACCGTACCGAAATCGAAGCGCACACGCATGGCTCACCTCCTGCGGCCGGAATGCCGCCACGCGAGGGCGCGTTATCCTTCCCCGCGGAACGGGGAAGGATAAGCAAAATCGGGATACGGTGCCGCACCTGCCGCGATTGTCACCAGCGGTGATAGGGGCGGCCCCAATGCCCATAGCCGTAGGCGAAACGCGGTCCGTAACCGCGCCAATATGGCCCGGGCGCGTAGTAGTAGGATCCGGGAACAAACACGACCGGCGGTGCGGCATAGGCGACCGCCGGCGGCGACGGATAGCCGGAAGCGGGGGGCGCCGGCGGATAGGCGTAGCCCTATTCGGCCGGCGGCGGACCGTAATATTGCGGCGGCGGACCCTGCTCGTACTGACCCAGCGGCACCCCCATGTCGGCTGCGCTTGCTTGCGGCGCCGCCAACGCGCCAAGGACGAGCACACCGGCACTCGCAGCCAACGTCAGACTGTTCAACGCTTGCATGGGCTCTTGCTCCGTTTGCGGCAACATGAGGCGCAGTGCATAAGAGCGGAGCGCAACGGCGAATCTAAAGCCCCGCCGCGGCAGATTTTGGCAATTCCGGCAACGGATATTCAAGAATGCCGGACGAATCGAATGCGGCGGAAACGTAGAAATGGCGGCACGCAAAAGGCTTGTTCGGTCCCCAAATAGGCTATTGAGAATTAGCTCTTTAATTTCAGATACTTAAATCGACATATCGGCAATAGGTAACGCTGCGGGTAACAATCGGGAAGCCCGCTGGTGC
>JASHXX010000262.1 GCA_030043335.1 Xanthobacteraceae bacterium | reverse complement strand
AACCGGTTTCCACTTTTCCGCATCATGCTAGTACGACTTCGGCAGGCCGAGAACCTTCTCGGCGATGAAACAGAGAATGAGCTGCGGCGTCACCGGCGCGAGCCGCGGAATCATGCTTTCGCGCAGATAACGCTCGACGTGATATTCCTTGGCGTAGCCGTAGCCGCCATGAGTCATGATCGCGGTCTGGCAGGCTTTGAAGCCGGCCTCGGCGGCAAGGTATTTCGCGGCGTTGGCCGCCGGCCCGCATGGCACGCCGCGGTCATATTGCGCGGCGGCCTTGAGCGTCATCAGCTCGGCCGCTTCGAGCTCGATCCAGCATTCCGCCAGCGGATGCTGGATCGCCTGGTTCTGGCCGATCGGCCGATCGAACACCACACGCTCTTTGGCATATGACGTTGCCCGGCGCAGCGCCGCGCGGCCGAGCCCGATCGCCTCGGCGGCGATCAGGATGCGCTCCGGATTAAAGCCGTCGAGGATGTATTCGAAGCCGCGCCCTTCGTCGCCGATCCGGTCTTCGAGCGGCACTTCGAGGGCGTCGATGAACACCTGGTTCGAGTCGACGGCCTTGCGGCCCATTTTCTCGATCTCGCGCACCTCGACGAAGCGGCGGTCGAGCGCGGTATAGAACAGGGTCAGGCCCGCGGTCGGCTTGCTCACGTTTTCCATCGGCGTGGTGCGGGTCAGGATCAGCATCCTGTCGGCGATCTGCGCGGTCGAGGTCCAGATCTTGGCGCCGTTGATCACGTAGCGGTCGCCGCGGCGCTCGGCGCGGGTCTTGAGCTTCGCGGTTTCAAGCCCGGCATTCGGCTCGGTGACGGCGAAGCAGGCCTTCTCGGCGCCGCTGACGATCGGCGGCAGCATCCGGCGCTTCTGCTCCTCGCTGCCATAGACCACGACCGGATTGAGACCGAAAATGTTCATGTGCACGGCGGAGGCGCCGGAAAAGCCGGCGCCGGAGGCGGCGATCGTCTCCATCATGATCGCGGCCTCGCTGATGCCGAGCCCGGAGCCGCCATAGGCTTGCGGGATGCACACGCCGAGCCAGCCGTCGGCGGCGAGCGCGCGATGAAACGCGTCGGGAAATTTGCCGTCGCGGTCGCGCTCGAGCCAGTAGTCGTCGCCAAAGCGCGCGCAGATCTTCTCGATCGCGGCGCGCAAAGATTGCTGCAGTTCGGAGAGGGCAAAGTCGATCGCCGTCACTCCCGGTTGGCGCGACCGGCCCGCTAGGCCGGCGCCCACAGCGCCGGAAACTCGACCGCGAGCCATTTGGCGAGCGCGGCGTTGACGTCGATCGGCTTCTCCTGTGCCATCCAATGGCCGGAAGCGACCGTTGCCTCGGTGAGCCTGGCGCAGTTCGCCCGCATCGGCTCGGCGAGACGCGAATCGATCGTCTCGCAAACGTAATCATAGGCGCCGTGCAGGAACAGGACCGGCATGGTCAGCCGCCGATTCGCCTTGGCGCGCGCAGCGTAGGCGGCATTGGCTTCGCCGTTCATGTACCAGCTGTCCGGACCGAAGAAGCCGTTGCGCTCGAGCGCGGCGACGTAACTGTCTTCGTCGGCTTCGCTGAGCACCGCGGCATCGCGCGGCACGTCCGGCGCGGTGTTATGCGGCCCGAACCAGCCGCCATTGGCGCGCACGAAGGCGGTGCGCACCGGCTTGCCTTTGCCGGCCGGGCTGCCGGCGCGGAACAGCACCCGCACCGTGGCGCGGACATTGCTTTCGAAGCCGGCGCGCGCTGTCGCGAAATTCTCGCTATAGAACAGCCGATAATCCCACTGCGCAGCGGGAAACTTGTCTTCGGGATAGACCTTGCGGTCGGCGAGCGTCACCGCCTCGGCCTCGAAGCCTGCCGGCAGATAGGGCACGCACAGGCTGGCGACGCCATGGCAGCGCTGCGGATGATGCTGGGCGATCGACCACACCACCGGCGAGCCCCAATCATGGCCGACCCAGACCGCCTTCTCCGCGCCGATCGCGTCGAGAAGCTCGATCATGTCGGCGACGATCTCCTCGAGCGCGTAATCGTCGTGCCGCGGATAGATGCTGGAACGGCCGTAGCCGCGCATGTCCGGCGCAATGGCGCGGAAGCCCAGGCCGGCGAATACCGGAAGCTGGTGCCGCCAGGAAATCGACAGCTCCGGCCAGCCGTGCAGGAACACCATCGGCGTTGCCGGCGCGGCGCCGCAAGCGAGATAGAACGTAGTGTGCCGCTTGCTCTTGGCGGCGTGCTCGGTGACCTGAACAGTCATCGCCGCATGAAAAATCGGCCGCGCGCGAGTGTCAAGCGGACGGCGAGCGCCGCCGTCTGTTGCTCAGCGTGCTATTCTCGACCAAAGGCCGGCTTCGCCGGCGGCACGCGGAACGATACCGGGAGGAGCTTGCGCATGCCCACACTGGCCGACCTCCTGCGCCGCGACGGCTGCCTCATCCTTCCTGGCGTCTATGACGGCATCTCCGCCAAGGTGGCGGCGAGCGTTGGTTTCGAGGCGCTGTACATGACCGGCTACGGCACGGTCGCCTCCGCGCTCGGCCTTCCCGACGCCGGGCTCGCGACCTTCACCGAGATGCTCGACCGGGTGCGCTGTATCGCCGGCGCGACCGCGCTGCCGTTTATCGCCGACGGTGACACCGGCTATGGCGGGCTCCTCAACGTCGAGCGCACGGTTCGCGGCTACGCTGCAGCCGGAGCTGCCGGCATCCAGATCGAGGACCAGGAATTTCCGAAGAAGTGCGGCCACACCGAATTCCGCCGGGTCGTCGCCGAGGCCTACGCGGTGGCGAAGGTCCGCGTCGCCGTCGATGCGCGGCCGAGCGCGGACTTTCTGATCGTGGCGCGCACCGATGCGCGCTATGCCGAGGGCCTCGATGCGGCGCTGCATCGCGCCGAGCGCTTCCTCGAGGCCGGCGCTGACATCCTGTTCGTCGAGAGTCCGGAGAGCCTCGACGAACTGCGCCGCATCGCCGAGACCTTCCGCGGCGCTCCTCTTCTCGCCAACATGGTCGAGGGCGGGCGCACGCCCTACCTGTCGGCCGGCGAGCTTGGCGCCATGGGCTTCAAGATCGCGCTCTTTCCCGCGACCGCGTTCCTGACCGCGGCCGGCGCCATAACGCTTTGCTATCAGCATCTCAAGGCGCGCGGCATCGGCACCGGCGCCGCGGCGCCGATGCTGCCGTTTGCCGAGATGAATACGCTGATGGGATTCCCGGCCGTCCACGCCTTCGAGCGACGCTACGGTGATGGCGACAATCGCCGCCCGTGAATTCGCCGTTCGGTTAAGGCCGGCCGCTTCGGGCCGGCCCCATTGGCTCGCAACGACGCGTAAGGCTTACTTCATCGCGTCATAGACCGCATGCGTCCAGGCGCCTTCCGGCTTCTTGGTGATGACCGGATCGGAGCCGCCGGAGAGGAGTTCCGACACCGTGCGGTCGTAGTCCTTGGGATCGAGCTTGCCGTTGTCGGGAGCCAACAGCTTGGCGATCTCGCCCATCATCTGCTCTTGATGGTGCAGGGTCTGCGCGCCGGTGGTGTCAGCGGCCAGCACGATCTTGGCGGCTTCCTTGTCGTTCTTCTTGGCGTAGTCCCAGCCCTTCTCCGAGGCTTTGATGAACTTCGCCATCTTGGCGACGAAGGCCGGGTCCTTGAGTTTCGCTTCCATCACGTAGAGGCCGTCTTCGAGGGTGGCGACGCCCTCGTCGCTGTACTTGAAGACGACGAGCTGGCTCGGCTTGTAGCCGGCGTCGATCACCTGCCAATACTCGTTATAAGTCATGGTCGAGATGCAGTCGGCCTGCTTCTGCAGGAGCGGATCGACGTTGAAGCCCTGCTTGATCACCTTGACGCCGCCGGGCGAGCCGTCGGTCTTCAGGTTCAATTTCGCCATCCAGGCGAGGAACGGATACTCGTTGCCGCCGAACCAGACGCCGAGCGTCTTGCCCTTGAAGTCGGCCGGCGCCTTGATCCCGGTATCGGCGCGGCAGGTGAGCTCGAGGCCGGACTTCTTGAAGGTCTGCGAGATGTTGACGA
>JASHXX010000261.1 GCA_030043335.1 Xanthobacteraceae bacterium | reverse complement strand
AATCCTCGTTCGACGCGCGCATGCCGCTGCGCTTCGGCAAGTTCGACATCCACGACTTCCACCCGCAGAACCGCGTCCTCACCGTCCCCGAGATCTTCACCTATTCTTCGAATATCGGCGCGGCGCGCGCCGCGCTCGCGGTCGGCGTCGAGGCGCACAAGGCGTTCCTGAAAAAGCTCGGCCAGCTTGACCGCCTGCGCACCGAGTTGCCGGAGAGCGCCGAGCCGATCGTGCCCCGGCATTGGGGCGAGCTCAACACCATCACCATCGCCTTCGGCCACGGCCTCTCGGTCGCGCCGCTGCAGGCGATGATGGGGGTCGCGGCACTGATGAATGGCGGCATCCTCATTCCGCCGACTTTCCTGAAGCGGACCGAGGCCGAGGCGCAGAGCCTCGGCAAGCGCGTCATCAAGCCGGAGACGTCGGAGCTGATGCGCTATTTGATGCGGCTCAATGTCGAGAAGGGCACCGCCGAGAAGGCCGAGGTGCCCGGCTACTACATCGGCGGCAAGACCGGCACCGCCGACAAGGTGATCAACGGCCACTATTCCAAGACCAAGGTGCTGACCGACTTCATGGCGGTGCTGCCGGCCGATCGGCCGCGCTACGTGCTGCTGATCATGCTCGACGACCCGCAGGTGATCCCGGAGACCCACGGCTTCAACACCTCCGGCTGGAACGCGGTGCCGGTCGGCGGCGCGGTGGTGGCGCGCATTGCGCCGCTGCTCGGCATCGAGCCGCGCCTGAACCTGCCGAGCGCCGACAATCTGATACTGGCCTCGATCAAGGAAAGCAGGTAAGGCGGGGATGCGTTAGAGCAAACCCCAAATGAAGCTTCGCGAAATTCTGCCCGCCGACGCCGCGATCGCGCCGGGTCATGCCGACATCGAGATCGGCGGGGTAACGGCAGACAGCCGCACGCTCAAGCGCGGCGACGCGTTCGTTGCGATCGCCGGCGGCAAGACCGACGGCCTGCGCTTCGTCACGGACGCCGTTGCCGCCGGCGCGGTCGCGATCATCGCCGAGCGGCCGCCGGATGCGGCGCTGCCGGCGAGCGTCGCCTTCGCGCGCGTCGGCAACGCGCGGCGCGCGCTAGCGCTCATTGCCGCGAAACTTTATCCGCGCCAGCCGCAAACCGTCGCCGCGGTGACCGGCACGAGCGGCAAGACTTCGGTCGCCGCGTTCACGCGGCAGATCTGGACCGCGCTCGGGCGTCAGGCGGCGAGCATTGGCACCATTGGCATCGTCTCGCCGCGCGGCGATACCTATGGCTCGCTGACCACACCCGACCCGGTAGCGCTGCACCATTCGCTCGACGCGCTCGTCGGCGACGGCGTCACCCATCTCGCGATCGAAGCCTCCTCGCACGGCCTCGACCAATACCGGCTCGACGGCCTGCGGATCGCCGCGGGCGCCTTCACCAACATCACCCGCGATCATCTCGACTATCATGCGAGCTTCGAAGCTTACTTCGCCGCCAAGCTGCGGTTGTTCGAGGCGCTGCTTGTGCCCGGCGCCGCGGCGGTCATCGACGTCGATCACGCACACGCCGACGCCGTGGTCGCAGCGGCGAAGACGCGCGGCCTCGCGATCATGACCGTCGGCCGCAACGGTGCCGGCGTCCGGCTCGCCACCGCGGCGATCGACGGATTTTCCCAGATGCTGCGTCTCGAGCATCGCGGCAAGGATTTTCAAGTGCGGTTGCCGCTCGTCGGCGAGTTTCAGATCGAGAACGCGCTCGTTGCCGCCGGCCTCACCATCGCCACTGGCAGCGACCCGGCGGCGGTGTTTGCGGCGCTCGAACATCTCGCCGGCGCCAAGGGCCGGCTCGAGCTTGCCGGCACCAGCCGCGGCGCCCCGATCTTCGTCGACTACGCCCACAAGCCCGACGCGCTCGCCAAAGCGCTCGACGCCTTGCGTCCCTACGCGTCCGGCCGGCTCGTGGTGGTATTCGGTGCCGGCGGCGACCGCGATCGCGGCAAGCGCCCGCTGATGGGCGCCGTCGCCGCCGCCAAGGCCGAGCGTGTCATCGTCACCGATGACAATCCGCGCAGCGAGGAGCCGGCCGCGATCCGCGCCGCCATCATGGCCGCCGCGCCCGGCGCCGCCGAGATCGGCGACCGGCGTGCGGCGATCCGCGCAGCAATCGCCGAGCTGCGCGCCGGCGACGCGCTGTTGATAGCCGGCAAGGGCCATGAAACCGGCCAAATCATCGGCGACCGGATGGTGCCGTTCAGCGATCATGAGGCGGTCGCCGCGGCGCTCAAGGAGCTGGCCGCATGAGCGCCACCGCGCTGTGGACCGTTGATGCGATGGCGGCGGCGGTGGGCGCCGAGCGCACCGGCGCGTTGCCGCGATCGGTCTCTGGCATTTCGATCGACAGCCGCACCATCGCGTCGGGCGAGGCGTTCTTCGCCATAGCGGGCGAGCATCGCGACGGCCATGAGTTCGTGCCGCAGGCGCTCAAGGCGAACGCCGCGCTCGCCGTCGTCGCCGCTGATCGGCGCGACGCGCTGCCGGCCGACGCGCCGCTTCTCTTGGTTCCGGACGTGCTCGCCGCGCTGCGCGCTCTTGCCGGCGCGGCGCGCGCGCGCACGCACGCCAAGGTGATCGGCGTCACCGGCTCGGTCGGCAAGACCGGAACCAAGGAGGCGCTGCGGCTCGCGCTTTGCAAGGACGGCGAGACCCACGCCTCGGTCGCCTCCTACAACAATCACTGGGGCGTGCCACTGTCGCTTGCCCGCTGTCCGGCGAGCGCGCACTACGCGGTGCTTGAAATGGGCATGAATCATGCCGGCGAGATCGCGCCGCTGTCGCGGCTCGCGCGCCCGCATGTCGCGATCATCACCACGATCGCGCCGGTGCATCTCGAATTCTTCGGCTCGCTCGCCAAGATCGCCGACGCCAAAGCGGAGATTTTTCTCGGCCTCGAGCCGGGCGGCGCCGCGGTGCTCGATCGCGACAATGCGCAATTCGCGCAGCTCAAGCGCCGCGCCAGGGAGGCCGGCGTCGCCCGCGTCGTCTCTTTCGGCGAGCACCCGAAAGCCGACGCCCGGCTGGTCAAATACGTGTTGCATCCGGATTGCTCGACGGTCGAGGCGGACGTCCTCGGCACCGATCTCACCTATAAGATCGGCGCCCCCGGCCGCCATCTGGTGCGCAATTCGCTGGCGGTGCTGGCGACCACGGTCATCGTCGGCGCCGACCTCGCGCTCGCGGCGCTCGCGCTCTCGGAGCTCAAGGCCGG
Source organism: Xanthobacteraceae bacterium (assembly GCA_030043335.1). Classification (GTDB taxonomy): domain Bacteria; phylum Pseudomonadota; class Alphaproteobacteria; order Rhizobiales; family Xanthobacteraceae; genus BOG-931. Next base: position 4,383 of record JASHXX010000261.1, on the reverse strand, counting down.
GGCCGGCCGCGGCGCCCTGCTCGAGATCGACCTGCCCGGCGGACCGATTTTCGTGCTCGACGAAAGCTACAATGCCAATCCGGCGTCGGTCGAAGCGGCGCTCGCTTTGCTCGGGCAGGTCGCGACCGGCCCGCGCGGGCGGCGCCTTGCCGTACTCGGCGACATGCTCGAGCTCGGGCCGCGCGGCCGCGCGCTGCATCGCGGCCTGGCGGCGCCGATCGAGGCCAACGCGGTCGATCTGGTGTTCTGCTGCGGCGCCCTGATGCGCGCGCTGTGGCAGGCGCTTCCCGCCGGCCGCCGCGGCGGCTATGCAGAAAACTCCGCCGCGCTTGAAGCGCAGGTACTCTCCGCGATCAAGCCGGGCGACGTCGTCATGGTGAAGGGCTCGCTTGGCTCGCGCATGGCGCCGATCGTCAAGGCGCTGCAACGGCTCGCGATGCGGCACGACCGGCTCGAAACCGCGTCGGTACAGGGTTGAGGGGCGATGTTTTATTGGCTGGTCGAACTGTCGGACAAGCTCTCCGTCCTCAATGTGTTCCGCTACATCACGTTTCGGACCGGCGGTGCGGTGATCACCGCGCTGATTTTCGTGTTTCTGTTCGGCCCCTTGATCATCGGCCGGCTCCGGCTGCTGCAAGGCAAAGGCCAGCCGATCCGCAGCGATGGCCCGCAATCACATCTCATCGCCAAGGCCGGAACCCCGACGATGGGCGGCCTGATGATTCTTTCCGGCATGCTGGTGTCGACTTTGCTGTGGGCCAATCCCGCCAACCCTTATGTCTGGATCGTGCTCGGCGTGACCCTCGGCTTCGGCCTGGTCGGCTTCTACGACGACTACCTGAAGATCAAGAGGCAGACGAACGCCGGCTTCGGCGGCCGCATGCGGCTCGGCATCGAGATCGTCATCGCCGCGCTCGCCTGCGTGGCGTTGGTCGTGCTCGGCCATCTGCCGTTCTCGACCTCGCTGGTGTTCCCGTTCTTCAAGGAGCTGGTGGTCAATCTCGGCTGGTTCTTCGTCCTGTTCGCCACCTTCATTATTGTCGGCGCCGGCAATGCGGTGAACCTGACTGACGGGCTTGACGGCCTCGCCATCGTGCCGGTGATGATCGCGGCGGCGAGCTTCGGCATGATCGCGTACCTGTCCGGCAACGCGGTGTTCGCCGACTACCTGCAGATCCACTATGTCGCCGGCACCGGCGAGCTCGCGGTGGTTTGCGGCGCCGTGGTCGGCGCCGGGCTTGGCTTCCTCTGGTTCAACGCGCCGCCGGCCTCGATCTTCATGGGCGATACCGGCTCGCTTGCGCTCGGAGGCATGATCGGCGCGGTCGCCGTCGCCACCAAGCACGAGATTGTGCTCGCCGTCATCGGCGGCTTGTTCGTGCTCGAGGCGGTGTCGGTGATCGTGCAGGTGGTCTCGTTCCGGCTGACCGGCAAGCGCGTGTTCAAGATGGCGCCGATCCATCATCACTTCGAGCAGCTCGGCTGGACCGAGCCGCAGATCGTCATCCGGTTCTGGATCGTCGCGGTCATGCTCGCGCTCGCCGGGTTGTCGACCCTGAAGCTGAGGTAGCGCCGTCGTGATTCCGGTCACGACCTTTGCCGGCAAAAATGTCGCGGTGTTCGGGCTGGGCGGCTCCGGGCTGGCGAGCGCGAGCGCGCTGCTCGCCGGCGGCGGCGACGTGGTCGCCTTCGATGACGATCAACAAAGCGTGGTCAGGGCCAATGCCGCGGGCATCCCGACCGCCGATCTGCGCGCCATCGACTGGTCGCGGATCGCCGCGCTGGTGCTGGCGCCCGGCGTGCCGCTGACCGATCCCGAGCCGCACTGGGTGATGCGCCTCGCGCAACAAGCCGATGTCGAGGTGATCGGCGACATCGAGCTGTTCTGCCGCGAGCGCCGAAAACTGGCGGCGGATTCCGCGTTTGTCGCCATCACCGGCACCAACGGCAAATCGACCACCACCGCGCTGGTTGCCCATTTGGCGGCGACGGCCGGCATCGACGCGCAGCTCGGCGGCAATATCGGCACCGCGATACTGTCGCTCCTGCCGCCGCGCCCGGGCCGCGTACACGTTATCGAATGCTCGTCCTATCAAATCGATCTCGCGCCCACGCTCGATCCTTCGATCGGCATCCTGATCAATCTCAGCGAGGATCATCTCGATCGCCACGGCACCATGGCGCATTACGCGGCGGTCAAGGAACGCCTCGTTGCCGGCGTGCCGGGCGCGGCCACCGCGATCGTCGGCGTCGATGATGAATGGTGCCGCGCGATCGCTGACCGGCTCGATCGATCCGGCAAGCGCGTAGTGCGGATTTCGGTGCGCCGTGAGCTGCCCGACGGCCTCTATGTCGAAGACCGCCGGATCATGCAGGCTGCCGGCGGCGCTGCCGCTCCGCTCGCCGAGCTCGGCGGTATCGGCTCGCTGCGCGGGCTGCACAATGCGCAGAACGCGGCCTGCGCGGCCGCCGCGGCGCTGGCCCTCGGCCTCGATCCGGCGGCGATCCAGGCGGGGCTGCGCTCGTTTCCTGGGCTGGCGCACCGCATGGAGGAAGTCGGCCGCCGCGGCGCCGTCCTGTTCGTCAACGATTCCAAGGCCACCAATACCGACTCGGCGGCGCAGGCGCTCGCCTGCTTCGACGACATTTTTTGGATCGCCGGCGGCAAGCCGAAGACCGGCGGCATCGAATCGCTGCGCCGCTTCTTTCCGCGCATCCACAAGGCTTATCTGATCGGCGAGGCGGCGGCGGAATTTGCCGCCACCCTCGGCGCCAGTGTGCCGCACGAGATCGCCGGCACGGTCGACAACGCGCTCGCCGCCGCCGCCCGCGACGCCGAAGCCTCGACGGCGCGCGAGCCGGTCGTCCTTCTTTCCCCCGCCTGCGCCTCGTTCGACCAGTATCGCAATTTCGAAGTGCGCGGCGACGCGTTCCGCGCGCTGGTGCGCAAGCTGCCCGGCGTCACGGCGCCATGACGATACGGATCGTTGCCGGCGATTTCAGCGACCCGCGCGTGGCTGAGCTTGTGCGCGTCCATTTCACCACGGCTCGTGCGGCAACGGCGCCGGGCAGCGCTCACGCGCTCGATCTCTCCGGCCTGCGCTCGCCGGACGTCAGCTTTTGGACAATGTGGGACGATGACACGCTCCTCGGCATCGGCGCGCTGAAGCGGCAGTCCGCGGACCATGGCGAGGTCAAGTCGATGCATACCGCGGAACCGATGCGCCGCAAGGGCGCCGGCAGCGCGATGCTGCGTCACATCATTGCCGCGGCGCGGGCGAGCGGCATGTCGCGGCTGAGTTTGGAGACCAGCTCCTGGGGTTATTTTCTGCCGGCGCAGGCGTTCTATCGCCGCGACGGCTTCGTCGAATGCCCGCCCTTCGCCGACTATGTGCTCGATCCGAACAGCGTGTTCATGATGTTGGACTTGCGGAAATCCTGAAACCCGAACAACGCCGGCTCGCGGCGCGACGTGAAATTCGGGATCGACGCCATGCCGATTCTTAATCGCCTGGAAACCATCCCGGTGTCACGACTAGGCGGGGACGCTCTGTGGGGACGCCATGACCTCGCGCGTGCAGCCGACGCTTCTCAGCGAATGGTGGCGGACGGTCGACCGGCTGACGCTGGCGGCGCTCGGCGTGCTGATGCTCGGCGGCATCGTGCTCTGCCTCGCCGCGAGTCCGCCGGTCGCGGCGCGCATCGGCCTTGACCCGTTCCACTTCGTCAACCGGCAGGTGCTGTTCCTCATTCCCGCCGTGGGCGTCCTGATCGTGACGTCGTTCCTGTCGCCGCGCGAGCTCCGACAGTTGGCGCTGATCGTGTTCGTGGTCAGTCTGCTGCTCGTCGCGGTGACGCCGTTCTTCGGCGCCGAGATCAAGGGGGCGCGGCGCTGGCTGGTGATCCTCGGCGTCAACATCCAGCCGTCGGAGTTTTTAAAGCCCGCCTTCGTGGTGCTGATCGCCTGGCTGTTCGGCGAGTCCGACCGCCGCCCGGAAATGCCGGCGAACAGCATCGCGCTCGCTCTGCTCCTCGTCGTTGACGGATTGCTGGTGCTGCAGCCCGATTTCGGCCAGACCATGCTGATCACGCTGGTCTGGGGCGCGCTCTTCTACATGGCCGGCATGCGCTTTGTCTGGGTGCTCGGGCTCGGCGCCACCGCGACCGTCGGCCTCCTTGCCGCCTTCTACACCGTGCCGCACGTGGCCCAGCGCATCAACCGCTTCCTCGATCCGACCTCCGGCGACACCTTCAACATCGACATCGCGACCGAATCCTTCATCCGCGGCGGCTGGTTCGGCCGCGGCCCGGGCGAGGGCACGATCAAGCGCATCCTGCCGGAGGGCCACACCGATTTCGTGTTTGCCGTGGCCGCGGAGGAAT
>JASHXX010000260.1 GCA_030043335.1 Xanthobacteraceae bacterium | reverse complement strand
CCGAATTCGGCGCGCTGGAAGCGGGGAACTGGCGGACGCCGGCGGTGATCATCGGCTTCGGCTGTCTGATCGGCCTGATTGCCTTCGGCCCGCGCTCGACGCTCGGATTCTTCCTCACGCCACTCTCCACCGCCAATCACTGGGGCCGCGATGTCTTTGCGTTTGCGCTCGCCCTGCAGAATCTCCTTTGGGGCGTCGGCCAGCCTTTTGCCGGCGTGATCGTCGACCGCTTCGGCGCAACGTGGGTGCTCAGCCTGGGCGCGCTGATGTATGCCGCCGGCCTCGCGCTGATGGCGCATGCGACGAGCGCGGCGTTCCTTGATTTATCCTCCGGCATCCTGATCGGCTTCGGCCTTGCCGGCTCCTCGTTCATGGTGGTGCTGGCGGCGTTCGGCAAATTGTTGCCGCCGCAATGGCGCTCGACCGCATTCGGTCTCGGCACCGCGGCCGGCTCGTTCGGCCAGTTCCTGTTTTCGCCGCTTGCGGTCCTGCTGATGAGCCAGTTCGGCTGGCAAACGGCGCTTATGATCTTCGCCGTCAGCATCTGCGCGATCCTGCCGCTCTCGTTCGCGCTGCGACGCCGAAAGCCCAAGCAGCGAGCGGGCCGCAACCGATGGCGCAGGCAACGTCGCAATCGCTGCAGCAGGCGCTCGGCGAAGCGTTCGCCCACCGCTCCTATGTCTTCCTGGTGCTCGGCTTCTTCACCTGCGGCTTCCAGATCGCCTTCATCACCGTGCACCTGCCGTCCTACCTCGTCGACCGCGGGCTGTCGGCTTCGATCGGCGGCTGGACGATCGGGACCGTCGGCCTGTTCAACATCATCGGCTCGATCGCCTCCGGCTGGCTCTGCGACCGGATGCCCCGCCGCTATCTGCTCTCGATCATCTATTTTGCGCGCGCTGTCGCGATCCTGGCGTTCATTGCGTTTCCGGTCACGCCGTTCAGCTGCATCGCCTTCGGCGCGGCGATGGGGCTGATGTGGCTCTCGACCGTGCCGCCGACCAACGGCATCATCGCGCTGATGTTCGGTACGCAATGGCTGGGGACGCTGTCGGAGCTCGCCTTCCTCAGTCACCAGATCGGCGGCTTCCTCGGCGTCTGGCTCGGCGGCTTCGTGTTCGACCGCACCGGCTCCTACGACGCGGTGTGGTGGCTCGCGATCCTGTTCGGGCTCCTCTCCGCGCTGATCAATCTGCCGATCGTGGAGAAGCCGGTGCCGCGCGTTGCCGGCCTGCCGGCCTGACGACCCGTTGCCTTGCGCCTTGTGCTCGGCGTTTGCCTCTTACACGATGCCGGCAGACGTCATGATGGACCGTCGTGACGTAGAGACGTCGGGAGCGCGAGCGTGAGCACATTCAAGGCGATCGTCATCACCAAGACCGAAGCCGGCCAGGCCGTCCGGCTCACCGATTTCGACGACAAGGATCTGATGGAGGGCGACGTCACCGTCCGCGTCGAATGGTCGACGTTGAACTACAAGGACGGCCTCGCGCTCACCGGAAAGTCGCCGGTGGTGCGCCGCTTCCCGATGATCGCCGGCATCGACCTCGCCGGCACGGTCGAAGCCTCCACGCATCCGGCCTGGAAGCCGGGCGACAAAGTGGTGCTCAACGGCTGGGGCCTGGGCGAAACCCATCTCGGCGCCTATGCGCAGAAGGCGCGCGTCAAGGGCGAGTGGCTGGTGCGGCTGCCGCAAAGCATGAGCGCGCGCGAGGCCATGGCCATCGGCACCGCCGGCTACACTGCGATGCTCGCGGTGATGGCGCTCGAGCGCGCCGGCATCGTGCCGGCGCGCGGGCCGGTGATCGTGACGGGCGCCTCAGGCGGCGTCGGTTCGGTCGCGGTCGCGCTCCTCGCCAAGCTCGGCTACTCCGTGATCGCCTCGACCGGGCGGCCGGAGGAGGCGGCCTACCTCAAGGGCCTCGGCGCCGCCGAGATCATCGAGCGTACGGAACTGACCGGCCCGGTGCGGCCGATCGCCAAGGAACGCTGGGCTGGCGGCATCGATTCGGTCGGCTCGACCACGCTCGCCAATCTCCTATCGATGACCCGCTATGGCGGCGCGGTCGCGGCTTGCGGGCTCGCCGGCGGTATCGACTTGCCGGGGAGTGTCGCGCCCTTCATCCTGCGCGGCGTCTCGCTCCTCGGTATCGATTCGGTCATGTGCCCGATGCCGCTGCGGCAGGAGGCTTGGCGGCGGCTCGAACGCGATCTCGAGCGCGGCAAAATCGCGGCCATGATCAGTGTCATCGGTCTTGCCGAGGTCATCGAGGCCGGCGCGCGCATCATCGCCGGAAAAGTGCGTGGGCGAATTGTGGTGAATATTGGGTAAGGCGTTCAGAATTTGGCTACGAAGTTCGACCATCATCGAGGCGGGCTATGGTAAGGAGACGGTTAAGAAGTTTTGTTAACAAGCTAGCGTCGTGGCAAATGGGGTTGCCAGTGGGGTTGCCAATGTCGTTTCGCGTCGCCGTCATTATCGCCTGCGCGCTGGGAGCCGCATCGTCGGCGCCTGCCTTCGCCGAGGAGCTTGGGCCGGAACAAGCGCGCGCCTTCGTCGTCGGCAAGCTCTTCGCCTACACCTGCTTTGACGGCACCGCCGGCATGGGCCGGATCTTCTCCGACGGCTCGGTCGTCGGCACCATCCGGCCCGGCGGCCGCGGCGACCTGCGCTTCGCTGCTCTGCCAGCCGGCACGATACGGATCAACAACAACGCGGTCTGCGCTCACCTCAACGGCTTGCCGCTCGAGCCCTGCTTCCGAGTCGAGAAGATCGATTATCGCAGCTTCCGCGGTTCGCTCGCCGGCTTCGGCTTCGCCTATTGCGACTTCTACCAGCGCAGCAACCCGCGCACGCACATGTTCGGCCGCACCGCCGGCTCGCCGATGAATATCGTCAGGGCCGGACCGGCCGGCGAATAGCCGGATATTCTGAATCCGTCATTGCGCAGCGGCAGCGCGGAAGCGACGCGCTCAATCAAGCTCAAGCCGGAACGGCTCGGCCTCCGCGGCGAGCACGCCACGGCCGATGGTCTCGATCGCCGCCACCATGCGGCCGCCACGTCCGAGCAGGCGGTCGGCGAGCGAGACGATGCGGATGTTCGGCGTCGCCGTCGGCGAGGCAAGCCGCAGCGCCCGCGCGATGCTCGTCTCGTCGCGATGCGGGCTCAGCGCGCAGACGCTGGCGAAGGCGCTCGCGGTCGAGCGGCTGATGCCGGCATAGCAGTGCATCACCAGCGGCGCGCGGCGATCCCATGAATGCACGAAATCGAAGAGATCGACGATGTGCCGTTCGTCCGGCATGGTGTAGCCGTCGAGCGGGGCGGAAATGTCATGCAGCCGCAGCCAGAGATGGTTCTCCGGCTCGATCGCGAGCGGCCGCTCGAGAGCGGCTTCATCGCCAATGAGCGATACGACGTGCCGCGCCCCGGTCTCTTCGACCGTTGCATACAGACGCGCCAGCGAGCAGACGTGGATCATCGAAAGATTTGGCGTTGCGGAAACGAATGTGTGCTTTCGTATATCTCATATGGGTATGGCGCCGCCATTGCGCGGCTACAACTCTGGGTGACGCTCAGTCCGCGCTTAGCTTCTTGAACTGCGCGAGGTAACGCGCCTGCGCGGTCTGCGCCGGCCACGGCGTCAGATAATCGCGCTCGATCGCGGCGGAGTAGAGCGGCGGCCGGCCGAAGAATCGCCGCGCCTCGGCGGCGTCGAAGCCGGCGAGCCGGGTGGCTTCGAGAAAGGCCGCGGCGCGGTCGGCGGCTTTGATGAGGTTGTCGAGCTCCGGCGGCGATTTCGCCGGCAGGCCGAAGCGCAGATGGATCGCTGTGAGCAACCGCCGTTCCACCGCTCTGTAGGCGTCGCTGATCACCGCCTTGAACGGGGAGATCATGTCGCCGATCACGTATTCCGGCGCGTCGTGCAGCAACACCGCGAGGCGGCGCCCGCGATCGAGCCCCGGCGCCCGCGCGCGCGCCAGCGCCTCGACCAGGAGGCAATGCTGGGCGACCGAAAAGATGTGCGCGCCCCGGGTCTGCCCGTTCCAGCGCGCCACGCGCGCGAGCCCATGCGCGATATCCTCGATCTCGATGTCGAGCGCCGAGGGATCGAGAAGATCGAGCCGCCGTCCCGACAGCATGCGCTGCCAGGCGCGTGCCGCCGCGCCGGCGTCTGCGGCTGCCTTGGGTCTGGTGCGGAGAGGTCGGGCCGGCCCGGAGCGTGCGCGCGCCTTGGCGGCGGGAGAGGGGGGCAGCGGCAGCCTCGGCATCACGGCAGGCTATCTCCCTTGTGATCATTCGCAAGCCGCGGCGCGATTGCCTCGCGCGCCCTGTCGGTGCCAATGACCCCGCCAACGGGGATCACGCCATGTCGATCGCTATCGGGCCGGTCAGCGGCGAACAGCGCCAGGCCGCAATCGAGCTGTTGGCGCGGTTCTTCCGCGAAGAAGGCTTTGCGACGCCACGCCCGCGCATCGCGCAAAATCTTGACCGCATGCTGGCCGATCCGTTTTGCTGGTGCGCGCTCGCTGTCGAGGACGGCAAGGAGCAAGCGGTGATCACGGTCTCGACCGTCCTCTATGTCGAGTGGGGCCGGCTCGGCGAGATCGGCGACCTTTACGTCCTGCCGGAATATCGCCGCCGCGGCCTGGCGCGGCTCCTGATCGAGCGCGCCAAGGACTGGTGCCGCGCGCAGGGCTGCTTGGCCGTGTCGGTGACGATCACGCCGGTCGGCGAACAGCGCCACCGCCTCAGCCGATTCTACGCCCGGCTCGGCTTCGAGCCGAGCGGGCGCAAGTCAGCGACCGCGATGCTGTAGCGCGGCAGGGCGCGCAGTCGGGTCGCGGCTCAAACCTTGCGGGCGAGCTTCTGCACCGCCTCGTGTCGGTGACAGGCGACCAGATGGTCATTGACCATGCCGACCGCCTGCATGAAGGCATAGGTGATCGTCGGCCCGCAGAATTTGAAGCCGCGCCGCGTCAGTTCCTTTGACATCGCGCGCGAGGTCGCGGTCTCCGCCGGAACCTGCCGCACGGTGCGGAAGCGGTTAACCTTCGGCTTGCCGTCGACGAAATCCCAGAGGAGCTTCGAGAAGCCGGGACCGTTCTCCATCACCTCGATCCAGGCCCGCGCCGAAGCCACCGCGCCCTCGATCTTGGCGCAGTTGCGCACGATGCCGGCGTCCCCCATCAGTCGCTCGATCTTGGCCGGCCGGTAGCGCGCGATCTTTTCCGGCACGAAGCCATCGAAGGCGCGG
>JASHXX010000259.1 GCA_030043335.1 Xanthobacteraceae bacterium | reverse complement strand
GCGCCCGTGACGCCGCCTCGCAGTCTTCGATCGCCATCATGCCGTCCGGCCGCTCGGCCATGACCTGCACCGTGCAGCCGGCGGCTGCCGAAATGCGGACCCGCACCAGCCGATAGCCGAGGTCGGCCAGGACCGGTTCGACGATCGCGGCAAGGCGCGCAGCCCGCCCCGGCTCATTAATGAGCCGCGGCTCTTCGGCAAAGGTCGTCAAACTATCGTCCAAGCTGCGGATCCACTGCAGTTGTTCTAGCTCTCGAGTCGAGCATGATCCTTTTGAGACCGGATTCGACTTTCCGGATCATGCTCTTAGTACGCCCGTCAGGAAACCGCCGGGACCTCAGGTAACAAAAAAGAGCGGGTCCCAGGGGGCCCACTCCCAAAACCGTTCGGATCAACCGACCGTTATGAGATATCCATGACGGACAGGGCGAATATAACGCTTTGTCAGGCCGTTGCAAGGCCTCCGGGGTTCGGGCTTCAGGCGTTGGGGGCGTCCAGCCAATTCCTGATCCCTGTGCACTTATTTCTGACCGCAAGGTTTCTTTCAGAATTGCCGATTTATCGTTTCGCTACCGGCACCGCCTCGATTACCAGCCGATGGATTTCAAATATGGGTGCCACGCCCTCATTGATCGGTGAGCTCGAGGAGGCCCTGCAGCGCGGCTCGCGGCAGAAGCGCATCGAGACGCTGCAACGCATCACCGCTCTCTTTCTCGACGGGGCGGGCCGCTACAGCGATGAGCACGTCGATCTTTTCGACAACGTCTTCGGACTCCTGATCGAGGAGATCGAGACCAAGGCGCGCGCCGAGCTTTCGAGCCACCTCGCGCCGGTGAGCAACGCGCCGGTCAATGTGTTGCGCAGGCTCGCCAATGACGACGATATCACTGTCGCCGGCCCGGTGTTGAAGCTCGCGCCGCGGCTTGCCGACATTGATCTGATCGAAGTCGCCGAAAACAAGAGTCAGGCGCATCTGCGCGCCATCTCGGCACGCCGCTCGCTCGGCGAGCCGGTCACCGACGTACTGGTGCGACGCGGTGATCGCGAGGTCGCCCGCCGCGTTGCCGGCAATCGTGGCGCGTGCATTTCCGAGCAGGGCTTCTCCAACCTCATCCAGCGCGCCGAAGATGACGGCATCCTGGCCGAAAAGGTCGGGATGCGGCCCGATATTCCGGCTCCGCTGTTCCGGGATTTGTTGTCGAAGGCGACGGCGGTCGTGCACCGCCGCCTGCTGGCGGCGGCGACGCCGGAAATGCGAGCCGAGATCTGCCAGGTGCTGACCAAGGTGTCGAAGGAGGTTGGCGCGCGGGTCGGCCCGCGCGACTACCGCGCCGCGCAGCGTCTCGTACTCGGGCTCAACCGGACCGGCCGGATGACAGAGGCGACGCTCGCCGGATTTTGCAGCGAGGGCAAATACGAGGAGACGGTGGCAGGCCTCGCGGCGCTGGCCAGGGTGCCGATCAATGTCGCCGACCGGCTCATGAGCGGCGATCGGCCAGACCCGGTGCTGATCTTGTGCAAAGCCGCGGGTCTCGGCTGGCCGACGGTCAAGGCCGTCATCACCGCGCGTCCGGAGGGTGGCGGACCGTCCTCGCAGGGTCTCGACATCGCGTTTACCAATTACGGGCGGCTTTCGGCATCGACCGCGCAGCGCGTGGTGCGCTTCTGGCAGGTCCGCCAGAGCTCATAGCCGTCCCGCCCGGGGGCCCGCTCACGCTTTGCGAAAGATCAGAAAGCACGACGGCCGCTGGGCCTGCGTGGCCTTGGCGTGGTAACGCGTCGGCGTGAAGCCGGGCCAGGGCTTGCGCCAGTCGTCGGCGCATTGCGCCGTCCATTCGAATTGCGGCGAACGCAGCAAGTGCTGCAGCGTCCAGGCCGCATAGCCGGCGACGTCGGTCGCGAAACGCAATTCGCCGCCCGAGCGCAGGATGCGAGCAAATTGCGCGACGGTCGCCTCCTGAATGAAACGGCGCTTCCAATGCCGCCGCTTCGGCCACGGATCGGGGTGGAGGAGGTCGATTCGCACCAGCGATGCGTCGGGAAACCAGGCGAGCAGGCTGGTCGCGTCTTCGTAGTGCAAGCGGATGTTTTGCAGGCCTCGCGCTTCGATGGCCGCGAGCGCCTTGGCCATGCCGTTGACGAACGGCTCGACGCCGATGATGCCGGTCCGCGGCTGCCTTTGCGCCTCCTCGACCATCGACTCGCCGCCGCCAAAGCCGATCTCGAGTGCGACCTCGCTGACCGGAACCGCAAATAACGTGCGTAGCTGTGCCGGAGCGGAGCGCGACATATCGAGCGCGAGCTGCGGCAGCATCGTTTCGAGGAGCCGCGCCTGATTCGCCCGCAGCCGATGACCCTTGCGGCGCCCGAAGAATGCGCGCGTCCGATTGAGTTCGCCGTTCATTGGCAGCCTCGGCCGCGCCGGCCGTGGTGGTCGGGTCTTGCCGTTCGCCATCAAGGACGCGGTCACGCGAGAGGCAGCGCGCTTGAGCGGCCCCTAGCGCACGCTGCGCCGAAGCACGTCGGCGAGATCGGTCCGCTCCCAGGAAAAGCCGCCGTCCTCCTCCGGCGCCCTGCCGAAATGACCGTAGGTGGCGGTGCGGCGGTAGATCGGCCGGTTGAGCTTGAGCGCGCGGCGAATATGGGTTGGACGCAGCGGAAACAGTTCCGGCAACAGCTTCTGCAGCTTCGCCTCATCGACCTTGCCGGTGCCGTGAGTATCGACCAGGACCGACATCGGATCGGCGACCCCGATCGCATAGGCGATCTGAATGGTGCAGCTCTCGGCGAGGCCCGCGGCGACGACGTTCTTGGCAAGGTAGCGGGCGGCATAGGCCGCCGAGCGGTCGACTTTGGTCGGGTCCTTGCCGGAAAAGGCGCCGCCGCCATGCGGGGCGTAGCCGCCATAGGTGTCGACAATGATCTTGCGGCCGGTCAGGCCGCAATCCCCGTCCGGCCCGCCGATGACGAAATTGCCGGTCGGATTGACCAGGAAATCGCTCGCTTTCTTCGGCATCCAGCCTTCGGGCAGAGCCGATTCCACGGCGTCGGCGATCATCTCCTTGACCATACCGGGCGTGTATTTCTTGCCGTTGCGGGTTTGGGCATTGTGCTGCGTCGACACCACGACCTTGGTGCAGCCAACCGGCCTGCCGTCGACATACCTGATCGTCACCTGGCTCTTGGCGTCGGGCTGCAGATCGAACAGCGCCCCGGAGCGGCGTTTCTCCGCGAGCACCTTGAGGATCTTGTGCGCGAAATAAATCGGCGCCGGCATGAACGAGCCCTTTTCGTAGATTTCGCTCTCCATACAGGCAAAGCCGAACATCATGCCTTGGTCGCCGGCGCCCTCCTCTTCGCCGTTTTTCTTCTTCTTGGCGTCGACGCCGATGGCGATGTCCGGCGACTGGCCATGCAGCAGCACCTCAACGTCGGCGCCGTAATAGGAGAAGCCGTCCTGGTCGTAGCCGATGTCCTTCACCATGCTGCGCGCGATTTCCGTGATAATCTCGCGATTGACCACGGCCTTGTCGCCATGTTTCTGAAACAACGGCGGCTGACCGCGGCCTTCCCCGGCGATGATGATCTTGTTGGTCGTACACAATGTCTCGCAGCCAAGCCGGGTATTCACCCGGCTCTCATCGGCGATGCCGAGCTTAACGTCGTTCTCCATGAATGCATCGAGGATGGCGTCTGAAATCTGATCGCAGACCTTATCGGGATGCCCCTCAGATACCGATTCACTCGTAAACAGGTGGTCTGAACGTCGCACTGCGAAGCACTCCTTGGTATGATTGGCGCCCGGTCGTATTGGTCCGGTCGGTCGAAGCAGTGGATGCGGGCTCGATGCGCAGCATAAAGCTGCCGACCAGCCCCGATCCAGATCAGCGGTTGTTGCAGCGTCGCCCAGCGCGGTCAAGATGCGGGCGGAATGTGGGCGGCCGGCCGACTTGGGTCAGCGCTTGTCGCTGGCGATCTGCTCGACCAGGTCGACGATGCGCCGCCGGAGCTTGGAATCGCCGATGCGCATGAACGCCTTGGTCAGCGCCAGGCCGTCCGACGTAGCCAGGAAATCGGACACGTAAGCAGGTGAGGGCGCCTCGCCCATGCCGTCCGCGCGCGCCGCCAGCGCCACACTCGGCGCGCCCTCGAAAA
>JASHXX010000258.1 GCA_030043335.1 Xanthobacteraceae bacterium | reverse complement strand
ACCAGCGATGGCGCGATGAATTGCCAGGCGGACACACCTGCCGCGCGCGCAACGACAAGTTCGAGGCGGCGCGACAGCGTCAGATAGCACGACATCGCGCCCACCAGGACCGCGAACGGCATGATGCGCTCGGACAATTGCGGTACGCGGAAAGCGGAAATCTCGGCCAGCACCAAGGCCGTGGCCTTGGGCCACTCGGAGCTGCGGCGCAGCAGCTCGACGTAGTCGATCATGGCCGCGAGCGCGACCACGCCGATGAACGTGCCGAGGACGGACTTGAAGAAGCGCAGTCCGAAGTAGCGGGAGAGCGTGCTGGCGAGCATCGGCGCGCTCCTCAACTCGCGTACGCTCGAGCGATGCGTTCGCCGATCGCGGTCGCGATCTTCGACACTATCGGCGCGGGCTCGAGCGTTTTGCCGCTTGAGATTTGCCACAATCCGGCGAGCATCGCGGCGACGAGCGCAACATACTGAGCGGCGAGAAAGATCGGCGCGTGCACGCCAAAGATCACGCTGAGGAAGCCGACCAGCCGCAGCAGCGCCACCGCGCCGACCACGCCAAAAAGCGCCAAGGTGCGGCTCTGCCGGGTTGTCTGCGGCGGCCCGAGCAGCGCAAAGGCGACGATCACGAACGCCAGCGGATAGAGCGGGCTCGCCAGACGATCGCTGAGTTCCGATCGATATTGCCCCGCCTGCGTAAGATAGGCGGTATCGTTGGGCGCCGGCCACAACAGTTCTGAGAGGTATTTTTCGTGGGTGTTGTAGTTGACGCTTTGCGGGCCGCTGGAGAATTTCGAGAGATCGAACGCGTAGCGGTCGAATGTCACGATGCGCGGATCGCGCTGGCCGGACTCCAGGCGCTGAATGCTGCCGCCTTCGAGTACCAGGAACGAGCCGTTGTCGTTCTTGACGATCTCGCCCTGCTCGGCGAGGTAGGTGGAGTGCTCCTTGGGGTCGCGTCGGTCGTCGAGGAATATTCCGACCAGGAGTCCGTTCGGCCGGCGGTCGGCGATGTGGAAGGTAAGATTGCCGCCGACCGTGGTGAAGCGGCCGGGCTGTACGATGTTGGTGAGAATATCGGCGCGCACCTGCGTCGCCCAGTCGCGCAGTTCGCGCAGGCTGAGCGGCGAGATATAGGCAGCAAGCGCCGCCACCAGAAGCGACACCACGATCGCGGCGGCGATGAACGGCGTCACCAGCCGCCACGGCGAGACACCGGCCGCGTTCATGACGATGATCTCGGAATCTGTGCTGAGCTTGTTGAGGACGTGCGAGACCGCCAGCACCAGCGCGATCGGGGCGATCATCATGACCAGGAGCGGAACGATCAGTCCGGTGATGCCAACAAACACCAGCACTGTTTGTCGTTCGCTGGTTATCAGGTCGAATTCACGCATCGCCTGCGTGAACCACATCACCAAGGTCAGGCTGACGACGGTGATCAAGAACGCACCCATGGTGGTGCGAAAGACGTAACGGCCGATCGACCCCATGGATTGGCCATCCCCGCTGACGACGCGCGACGGCCGAGCCGGCCCCCCAGACTCGCGCCGCGTCCCTAGTCCCCAAACCCGGCTATTTTCATGCGTTCACAAAATGGCCTCGCCAAGGCAAACCTATTGAACTTGCACAACAAAGGGTTAATCCGAATGGTCGGCGGGGGCGCCGCCGCCAAGGATTGCCGCACGGCCCGAGAAAGCCGCTTTGCACGCGGCGAACGCCAGTCCAGCTTTGCACGCGGCGAACGCCAGTCCATATGTCCGGCCCGGAACACTTGACTGGCCTGGAAGGACCGCAACATGCCCGCTTCGCTAAAGCTCGGTTTCGTCCCGTTCACGCGCCTGAACGGCGTTCTGGTTGTGTTCTGTGCCGAGAGCATGAAGTTCGGCCCGGCCACCGAGCGGGCGCTCGCGCCGATCGCCAATCAGCTGCGCCGCGCCGCGGCCGCGGACCGTTTTACCGGCAAGAGCGGCTCGAGCCTCGAGATCATCGCGCCGACGGGCCTCAGCGCGCCGCGTCTCGTGGTTGTCGGCGCCGGCAAGCAGAAGGAGGTCAAGGACCGCGACCTCATCGGATTGGGCGGCGCCGCCATGGGAAAAGTGCCGGGCTTGGCCGGGCAGGCGACCATCATCGCTGAATTTGCGACGGGAGCGCTCAAAGCTCGCCAGGTCGCCAGTCTGGCGCTCGGGGCGCGGCTGCGCGCCTACACCTTCGACCGTTACAAGACCAAGCGCAAGGAGGGCGAGGAGCGCGCCGACAAGGTCGAGGTGAATTTCGCCTGCGCCAACTCGGACACGGCGGAGAAGGCGTGGGCAAGCGCGGCGGCGGTCGCCGACGGCGTCGTGCTGGCGCGCGATCTCGTCAACGAACCGGCCAACATCCTTTATCCCGGCGAGTTTGCGCGCCGGGCGTCGGGCCTGCGCAAGCTCGGCGTCACCGTCGAAGTGCTCGACGTGGCGGCGATGAAAAAGCTCGGAATGGGCGCTTTGCTCGGGGTCGGCCAGGGTTCGGCGCACGACTCCCGGCTCGTCGTCATGCGCTGGGAGGGCGGCAAACGCGGGGTCGGGCCGATCGCGTTCATCGGCAAGGGCGTGTACTTCGACACCGGCGGCATCTCGATCAAGCCGGCGCAGGGCATGGAGGATATGAAGGGCGACATGGCCGGGGCCGCCTGCGTCGTCGGTCTCATGCACGCGCTCGCGGCCCGCAAAGCCAAGGTCAATGTCGTCGGTGCCATCGGGCTCGTGGAAAACATGCCGGACGGCAAGGCGCAGCGCCCGGGCGATATCGTCACCACGATGTCCGGCCAGACCGTCGAGGTCATCAATACCGACGCCGAAGGCCGCCTCGTGCTCGCCGACGTGCTGCACTACATCAACAAGCGGTTCAAACCGAAATTGATGATCGACCTGGCGACCCTCACCGGCGCGATCATGGTGGCGCTCGGGCAGGAATATACCGGCCTGTTCGCCAATGACGACAAACTCGCCGAGCGGCTCGCCAAGGCGGGCGAGGCGACCGGCGAGCGGGTGTGGCGAATGCCGCTGGGGCCCGAATACGACAAGATCATCGATTCGAAATTTGCCGACATGAAGAATACCGGCGGGCGCTATGGCGGCTCGATCACGGCAGCGCAATTTCTTCAGCGCTTCGTCAACAAGACCCCCTGGGTGCATCTCGACATTGCCGGCACCGCATTCGCGTCACCGCAAAGCGACATCAACAAGAGCTGGGGCGCTGGCTGGGGCGTGCGCCTGCTTGATCGCTTCGTCGAGGACTACTACGAGCGCTGATGCACCAATGCGCGCCGCCGGGCGCGCCTTGAGCGAAGGCTTCAGCCGGCATCCGCGACCTTGAGCACCAGCTTGCCGAAGTTTTCGCCGCTGAAGAGTTTCAACAGCGTCTCCGGAAACGTCTGCAAACCCTCGACGATATCCTCGCGCGATTTGAGCTTGCCCGCGGCGATCCAGCCGGCGATGTCGCGCGTGGCCTGCGGGAACCGGTCGGCGTAGTCGAACACGACTATGCCTTCCATGCGCGCCCGGTTCACCAGGAGCGAGAGATAATTGCTCGGCGCCCGGACCGGGGTCGTATTGTTATATTGCGAGATCGCCCCGCAGATCACCACGCAGGCGTGCAAAGCGAGCCGCGTGAGCACGATGTCGAGGATCTCGCCGCCGACATTGTCGAAATAGATGTTTGCGCCGTCCGGACAGCTCGAGCGCAGGCCGTCGCGCAGGTTCTCCGCCTTGTAGTCGATCGCCGCGTCGAAGCCGAGCTC
>JASHXX010000257.1 GCA_030043335.1 Xanthobacteraceae bacterium | reverse complement strand
AGAACATTTGGCGAGAAAAGATTTCGCGACCTATGGCATCGCCATCCTCGCCATTGTCTTGTTCGGTGTTGCCGCATCGCCGGCCGAGCCGCAACCGGTCACGCTCGTGGTCGACCTAATCGACGACCAGTTCGTGCCCGACCATTTGGTGTTTCGGCGCGGCGTGCATTACCGGCTCCATCTCGAGAATCACGGCAAGGATCAACACGAATTCACCGCGGCGGCGTTTTTCGCCAGCGTCGCGATTGACAATCCGGCGGCGCTCAACCGCGAACGCACCGAAGTTGTGCTGCAGCCCGGCGAAAGCAAGGACGTCTTCCTGACGCCGCAGCGGCCGGGAACCTACCAGCTCACCTGCGCTGACCATGACTGGGACGGCATGACCGGCGGCATCACCGTCGAATAAGTCAAAATTGAAAACTTCGCGGCTTTCGGACTCTGCTTCGCTGCGACGAGCTCGACGCGTCGCGGCAAGATAAAGAGCCGAATTGTCGCACCCGCGATTTTCGCACCCTGGTGCCGCGGAAAAAACAAGGAAATAATGCTGGTGAGCGGTGGCACATTCGGCGTGGCAACGCGTTGGCTCCGCGGAGGGCATGAGGGAACAGCAGGACGCCGATGCGGCCCGCGAGTGAAGCATTGCAAACGGCCGAAGGGGTGTCGCGCTACCGCCAAGCTGTGAAACATCCTCTTGGCAGCTCCTGGGCGGCGGCACTATTCTTGCTTGATCTCGTATCCGGGGCTGTGGGGGTATGTCTTGGGAAGACCCAGGGATCCTGGGAATGAAAGGAGTCGCCAATGTGTGACTTTAGCCTCCAAAGCGTTCGATCGCGGCCCGCGAAAGTCGGCGATAAGCTTGTCACGCGTGATTTCGGCACTGGAACGCGCGGCTTCGCGGCCGTGGACGATCCCGGCACGGCAGTCTGCCTGATGCCGGGGACCGAGCTCGCATTCGCCGGCGAGGTCGCCTGCCTGCCGACCGGCCTGCTCGGATGGAAGACGAGGACGATCAACTATCGGACGGCGATCTTTCGCCAGGTCAACAAGGACAAGTTGGCCGCCCATCACGACGCCCTCGAATTCCCGGATGGGCGCACCCTATTGCTGACGCTGCTGTGCGAGGGCCAGGCGGCCTCCGTGCTGCAATTGCCGGCAAAGCCCACGACCGAGGCGGAGGCGCGTCAGCAGGAGCGTGTCGGCTTCGTCGGCTGAGGCAAGCGTTCCCCGTTTCAGAGTTCTGACCGGCGAGTAAGCGCCGGCACTAAACCGGCCGCCCTTGAGCGGCCGGTGTTTTTTTGAGCGCGTGCGGTTTTCTTATTTCGATCCGGCGCAATCTCGCGCGATATGGAAGGCGGCAGAGCTGCTCACGAAGTCGGCGCCCTTCCTCCCTTGACCTAGATCAAGGGCGTCGCCAAAGCCTTCGGCATGACCCGTCCGACCAACGACGACATCGCCGCTGCCGAAACTCAAGCACCTGCCCGCCCCGCGCCCCCTGTAAAGGACGACGGACAGCCGGCCCGCGCGTCGTTCCTGACCGTCTTTCCCTCGATCATGCTGCCGATGTTCCTTGCGGTCGCCGACCAGACCATCGTCGCGACCGCGCTGCCGGCGATGGCCTCGAGTCTCGGCGAAGTCGAGCGAGTGTCTTGGGTGGTGGTGTCCTACCTGATCGCCAACACCATCGCCGCCCCGGTCTATGGCCGCCTCGGCGATTCCTTCGGCCGCCGCCGCATGATGCTCGCGGCGCTGACGCTTTTTATGATCGGCTCGCTGCTGTGCGCGCTCGCCCGCAGCATCGAATGGCTGACGGTGACGCGGGTGCTGCAAGGTTTTGGCGGCGGCGGCTTGATGACGCTGTCGCAAGCCTTGATCGGCGAGACATTTCCGCCGCGCGAGCGCGGTCGTTATCAGGGCTACCTTGCCGGCGTCGCGGTCACCTCGAACAGCTTCGGGCCGGTTGCCGGCGGCTATCTAACGCAAGCTTTCGGCTGGCAGTCGATCTTCCTCGTCAACCTGCCCCTCGGACTGTTCGCAGCCTTGCTGGTGCTGCGTCTCAAGACCGTGCCGGGCGACCGCCGGCGGACCAGGTTCGATACTCCAGGCCTCGTCTTGTTCGCGATGTTCGTGAGCCCGGTGATCCTCGCCTTGCAGCAGGTCCAGCAGATGGACCCGCGAACGCTGCCAATGGCTCTCGGCCTGCTTGCGTTCGGAGTATTCGCGCTCGTGCTGCTGCTCTGGCAGGAGCGGCTCAGCGCCGCGCCGCTCATCCCGCCGCTCCTGTTCCGGGAGCCCTCGGTCTGGCGCAGCGACGGGCTTGCCGCCTGCCATGGCGCCGCACTGGTCTCACTGATCACGTTCCTGCCGATCTATCTGCGCGCAGTCCGCGGCGCCTCGCCGGCCGAGACCGGGCTCCTTCTCCTGCCGCTCACCTTCGGGATCGGCATCGGATCGCTGGTAACCGGCCAATTGGTAACGCGCACCGGCCGCACCGCCCTGTTCCCGTCCTACGGCCTGACGATCGCGACTGCGAGCCTGTTGTTCCTCGCGTTCTGGGCGCCGCATCTCAGTCTCTCGCAATTGCCATGGGTGTTCGGCGGCACCGCCCTGTTCATGGGCACGGTGATGGGCGTGGTCCAGGTCACGGTGCAGGCGGTGGCCGGCCAGCGCATGCTCGGCACCGGCGCGGCGATGGTGCAATTCTCCCGCTCGGTCGGCGCCGCCTTCGGCACCGCGGCGGTCGCCGCGGTGTTGTTTTCTACGCTCGCCGCCGGCGACCCGGCGACCGCGAGCCTGTTCGGAGCGATCATCGACCGCGGCCCCGACGCGATCGCGGCGCTCGCGCCGGCGCGTCAGGCGGTCATCGAGGCTGAGATCGGCGAAGCTTTCCGCGCCGCCTTCGTGACTGTTGCGGCCTTCACCGGCATCGGCGCGTGGCTCGCCTGGTCGATTCCGCTGCGCCGGGTGTGAGGCGGCACGGGACGGATGCTGCGTTGACGCGAGCTTGCGGCCGACGATAGGCTTTAACCGACGGCTCTGTGAAGAAGCGACACACCGGGGAGGTTCGCATGCCGAAAGTCAAAGTCAATGACATCACTATGAACTATGAGCAGCAAGGCGAAGGCGAGCCGCTCGTGCTTATTCCCTATCTCGCCGCCGACAACGCCTGCTACGCCTTCCAGGTCGGCGACTACGCCAAGCG
>JASHXX010000256.1 GCA_030043335.1 Xanthobacteraceae bacterium | reverse complement strand
TTCAAGCAATGGGGCGGACGGACGCCCAAAACGGGTGGCCGACTTCTCCAAGGCGAGGAATGGAGTCAATTTCCTGTACGCAGAAGCGTCCCAAAGCATGAGCTTCAAGCAGCCGAGTGAGCGCGCCCGGGCAATTTTCAATTCGACGAGATTGGTCGATGGTCCGAGTTAAAACTTGAGATCGTCGAGAGATATGGAACTGCTTACACCACCGCGTTTTCTGGCGAGAGAGGAAGCAAGCTAGAAAAATATTACATCGACGCCTTCAGCGGTGCCGGGCTGCATTTATCCAAAGAGATACGACGGCAGATCGAAGGCAGTCCGGCACGTGCCCTGAAAATTCGTCCGCCGTTTGATCACTTCTATTTTATCGACATGAGTCCAGAAAAGACGGCTTATCTCAGAACGCTTTGCCGGGGTCGGACAGATGTCGATATTATTACAGACGATGCTACGACTTACCTGACGGGCAAACTTCCTTATGGGCTTCACCTTGACTGGGAAGTTATGCGGCAAGCCGGTCAGACGCGGGCCGTCGATATGTTTCTCAACTTTCCCGTAATGGACATGAATAGAAATGCGATCTGGAGAAATCCCGAACTGCGGCGCGGGGTGGGATCGAACGCATGAATCGATTTTGGGGTGACGAAACGTGGAAGGACGTAGCGTATGCAGAGAGTCCTCAGTTCAAACTCTTTTCAGCTCCAGACCGCGTGAAGCAAGATAACGATGCAATCGTCGCGGCATTCCGAGAGCGCAAAGGAGGAAAGCCGGCTTCAATTTTGTGCCAGAACCGCTTCCGATGAGAAACAACAACAACGCTGTTGTCTACTATTTGTTTTTTTTGCATCGCCGAAACCTGTCGCACAAAGGATTATTGAAGGGATATTCGCCAAATTTCGATAGCGGTGTTTCTTCCCGACTTCGCTTCGCTCAATCCAGGCTACGAATGGCGCATGCCCTTCGACGTCACCACCGGGCTTGACCCGATGGTCCATGCTGAAGTCCCGCGAGCGAAGTAGCTGGGCCGAATACGCGAGCTGCGCCTCCGTATGGATTGCCGGGTCAAGCCCGGCAATGACGACACGGAAAATTGCTCTCGCGACGCGGCGGTCGAGGCCCCTTCCACCGCGCATATGCGCGGTTTCCCTTCCCCGCTGCGGCGGGGTTGGATGATTATCCCCCCGGCTTCTTGATCGCGTCGAGCCACGGCTTCGCCGCTTTCTCGCCGGCGGCGCGGGTAGCCGGGTCGAGACCGGCGACGAAGTCGTCGAGCATCAGGTCGGTCTCGCCGCGCGCCTTGGAGATCAAATGCCACTTCGTCGCCTCGACCGGATCGGCCGGCGCGCCGCGGCCGGCGGAAAGGATGCGCGCGTAGCGGTCCTGCGCCACCGGGTTGCCGTGCAGCGCCGCCTTGCGGAAGAGGCCGGCCGCCGCGGCCTCGTTCTTGGCGACGCCCTCGCCGTTGAACAAAGCGAGCGCATATTCGACCTGCGCCTCGGCATTGTCGGCGAGCGAGGCGAGCGCCCACAGCCGCACCGCCTCGACCAGGTCCCTGCTCACGCCGCGGCCCTCCTTGTAGAAGGTGCCGAGCGCATATTGCGCCTCGGCATTGCCGGCCTGCGCCGCAACGCGCAGCAGCTCGGCGGCGCGGGCGAAATCCTGCGGGAACAACTGGCCTTCGACGTAAAGCAGCGCGAGATCATAGGCGGCGAGCGGGTGGCCGAGCTTGGCGGCGGCGGCGAGCCATTTGGCGCTGGCCTGCCGGTCGCGCGCGCCAGCGCGGGCCTCGAGGCGGAACATCGCCAGCGCGAACATCGCGTTGCGGTCGCCGCGGGCGGCGGCGAGGGCGTACCACTCCGCCGCCTTGGCGTCGTCGCGTGGCACGCCGAGGCCCTGAGCGTAGAGCTCGCCGAGGAGCGTCATCGCCTTCGGATCGCCCTTGTCCTCGACGCGCTTGGTGGCGTAGCCGAAAGCGGTGAGGAAATAGCCGCGCTGATAGGCGCCATAGGCGATGTCGGGCGCGGGGCCGGTGCTCGTGGCGGCGTGATTCTCGGCGGCCGACGCGGCGGTTTGCGCGGCCGCGACATGAGGCGCGAGCGCGGCAAGCGCGGTGAGGACGGTCGCGAACGCGAGCTGCGCCGCAGCCGTTGTCACGGCTGCGCTGCGGCTGCCGGAGCAGCGAGGCGGCCGGAGGCGGCCGCGACCGCGGCGGGCCCTTGTGCGTGCGTCCATACCCAGTCACCGAGCGCGACGAAGTCGGCCTGCGCCTGCGCCAGCGCGCCAACCTCCTCGAGATCCGCGGCATAGCCGATGCACGGCGGCTGGAACAGCTCCGCCCACCAGGCAATGCGCTCGAGAACCGCGTCGAGGGGAGGGCGGCGGCCGGTCGCCAAACCCTCGCCCCCTTGCGGGGGACGGAAAGCCGGCGGCTCGCCGAACATCACATAGTCGGCGCCTCTCTCGCCCGTGACCATGGCATCATCGCGGCTTACGAGGGAGCCGGCGCCGGCAATCCGGTCGGGTTTCAGCGTCGGCAGCGCGGCCTCGAACGCGGCGATGCCGGAGAGATGCGCGCCGTCGGCCCCGGCGCGGGCGACGATCTCGGCGCGCCCGTCAAGGAGGAGCGCAACGTCGCGGCGCTGCACGATCGCGGCGACGCTCTTCGCGCGGTTGATCAGCGTGCGCTCGTCGGCGTCTTCAAGGCGAAGCAGCACGGCGGCGATGTCACCGGCTTCGAGCGCGGCTGAAAGCTCGCGCACGAACGCCGCGGTGTCGCCGAGCGGCGGGGTGACAAGATAGAGGCGCGGGGTGGGGTGTTGCGGGTTCATCGCGGTTCCCCTCCCCCTTGTGGGGAGGGGTTAGGGGTGGGGGTCGCGAGGCGACGCGCTATCATCGACGCTGCCGACCGACCTCTCGACCCCCCTCCCAACCCTCCCCCACAAGGGGGGAGGGAATAGAGCAGTCTGCCGCGCGGCGATTCGGCATCATCCCGCTTTCCGTTCGCGTCACGCCGCCTTGCGCTCGAGGTCGGCCTGCCATTGGCCGAGCGCGGCGAGGCCGTTCATGCGGGCGCGGTGGCTGAAGGCGCGTTGCGCGGCGGCGACGTTCTCGGGCTTGCCCTTCCAGGCCTGCTGCGCGGCGTGCTGCAGGGCGCGGCCATAGGAGAACGTCACCGGCCAAGGCAGCGGCCCGAGTTTGGTGATGGCGTTGAGATGCGCGGTCGCGTCCTCATCCGACTGGCCGCCGGAGAGGAACGCGATGCCGGGAACGGCGGCCGGCACGCACTCCTTGAGCACGCGCACCGTCTTCTCCGCGACCTCCGCGGCCGAAACCTGCTTCGGCGACTTCATGCCCGGCACCACCATGTTCGGCTTGAGCACCATGCCTTCGAGCTTGACCTTCTGATAGTAGAGCTGCTCGAACACGGTCTTGAGCACCCATTCGGTGACGGTGGCGCAGCGATCGATGTCGTGGTCGCGGTCCATCAGCACCTCGGGCTCGACGATCGGCACGATATCCTCCTCCTGGCAAAGCGCGGCATAGCGCGCGAGCGCATGCGCGTTGGTGAGGAGGCAGTCATAGCTCGGGATGCCGGGCGCGATGTCGATCACCGCGCGCCATTTGGCGAATTTGGCGCCGAGCGAGCGATAGTCGATGAGCCGTTGGCGCAGGCCGTCGAGGCCCTCGGTGATGACCTCGCCCGGGCAGAACGGCAGCGGCTTTGCCCCCTCGTCGACCTTGATGCCGGGGATCGCGCCGGCCTGGGCGATGAGCTTGACGAGCGGCGTGCCGTCCTTGGCGTTCTGGCGGATGGTCTCGTCATAGAGAATGACGCCGGAGATGCATTTCGCCATCGCATCCGTCGAGCGGAACATCAGCTCGCGGTAGTCGCGCCGGGTCTCGGGCGTCGACTCGACGCCGATCGCGTCGAAGCGCTTTTTGATGGTGCCGGTCGATTCGTCGGCGGCAAGGATGCCG
>JASHXX010000255.1 GCA_030043335.1 Xanthobacteraceae bacterium | reverse complement strand
GAGCAGGGCTGGATCAGCGCCCTGGCGAAGCTGGAACAGCTCGTCACCTGAGCGTTGCGATACGAAAGCGGAATACCGGCATCAACCAGGAGTACGCTCATGGCCGCGTCACACGGAAAATTCTACTGGAACGAGCTGATGACCCGCGATGTCGAAAAAGCGAAGAAATTCTACGCCGAAGCGATGGGCTGGAGTTTCGACGCCATGCCCGCAGCGGGCGGAGGCACCTATTGGATCGCCAAGATGGGCGACGAGCCGGTCGGCGGCCTGTTCGACATCAGCGGCCCCGAATACAAGGGCGTGCCGGAAAGCTGGATCCCGTATATCGCGGTCGACGACGTCGACGCGCGGGTGAAAAAGGCGACCAAGGCCGGCGCCAACGTGATGAAGCCGGCATTCGACGTGCCGGGCGTCGGCCGCATCGTGATGCTGCTCGAGCCGGGTGGCGCCGGCATCGGCTGGATGACGCCGGCAAACTGAGCCCAGCACCGTCATCAGAGCACAACGGGGAGTTCACCAATGCCGGTACCGATCACGGCCTTTTATGCAGGCATCCTCGGCCTCCTGCTTACTGCGCTCGCCATCAACGTCACCGTGCACCGCACCCGGCTCCACGTTCAGATCGGCGACGGCGGCAACCCGCAGATGCAGCGCATGATCCGGTTGCACGGCAACGCCGCCGAATATGTGCCGCTCGGCCTCATACTGATGGGCCTCTGTGAGCTCGATGGCGGGCTGCATCCGGCACTGCAGGCGGCCGGCATCACTCTGATTCTCAGCCGCGTGCTGCATGTGTGGGGGATGTGGAACACGGTCGAGACGACCTTCGGCCGGGTCACCGGGCCGACGCTGACCTGGCTCGCGATTGCCGCGATGGCGGTGCTGAACTTGTGGCAGATCAGATAACCAACGACCGGAGGACGCGACATGGAACCGCATAGGATCGTCTCTCGCGACGAATGGCTCACCGCGCGCAAAGCGCATCTCGCCGAGGAAAAGGCGTTCACCCGCGCCCGCGACGCGCTCAGCCGCAAGCGCCGCGAACTGCCTTGGGTGAAGGTCGACAAGGCGTACGCGTTCGACGGCCCGAACGGCAAGGAGACGCTCGCCGATCTGTTCGGCAATAAGAACCAGCTGATCGTCTATCACTTCATGCTCGGCCCGGACTGGGAGGAAGGCTGTCCGAGCTGCTCGCTGCTCGCCGATCACTTCGACGGCGCCGCGATCCACCTCGCGCAACGCGATGTCGCCTTCGTCGTCGTCTCGCGCGCGCCGCTGCCGCAAATCGAGGCGTTCAAGCGGCGCATGGGCTGGCATTTCAAATGGGTGTCGTCGTTCGGCAGCGACTTCAACTACGATTATCAGGTGTCGGCCTCGCCGCAGGAGAAAGCGGCCGGCAAGGTGATGTACAACTACGAACTGACCGAATTCCCGAGCGAGGAGCGTCCGGGCGCCAGCGTGTTCTACAAGAACGCGGCCGGCGAGGTCTTTCATACCTACTCGGCTTACGGCCGCGGGCTCGACATCCTGATCGGCGCCTACAATCTGCTCGACATCGCGCCGAAGGGCCGCGACGAAGAGGGCTTGACCTACACCATGGCCTGGGTGCGCCATCATGACCGCTACGATGGCGCCGCAGTCGATGCCAACGCGACGTACGAGCAACCGGCGAAGGATTCGTGTTGCGACTAGTAGAGGAATCGGCGGCGGACGTTCAGACCAACCCGCGCGCAGGCGTCTGATCGCCGGCATCGGGCCGCGATAGGCCCGATCGGATTCTGCTGTTGCTGTTCCAGCGGGCGAGAAGCGGTTGGGGCGCTGCGCGAGGCCGTCGCCCGGCAGCCGATCAGCGCGTCGGCACCGGCTTTTCGCCGCGATAGTCGTAGAACCCGCGCTGGGTCTTGCGGCCGAGCCAGCCGGCCTCGACATATTTCACCAGCAGCGGGCACGGCCGATATTTTGAATCGGCCAGTCCCTCGTGCAGGACCTGCATCACCGACAGGCAGGTATCGAGGCCGATGAAGTCGGCGAGTTCGAGCGGCCCCATCGGATGGTGGGCGCCGAGCCGCATCGCGGTGTCGATCGCCTCTACATTGCCGACGCCTTCATAGAGCGTATAGATCGCCTCGTTGATCATCGGCAGCAGCACGCGGTTGACGATGAAGGCGGGAAAGTCTTCCGAGACCGCGATCTGCTTGCCGAGCTTGCCGATGAACTGCTTGGTGGTCTCGAAGGTCATGTCGTCGGTGGCGATGCCGCGGATCACCTCGACCAGCTCCATCAGCGGCACCGGATTCATGAAGTGGATGCCGATGAAATGCTCCGGCCGGTCGGTGGCGGAAGCCAGCCGGGTGATCGAGATCGAGGAGGTGCTGGTGCCAAGGAGCGCATCGCGCTTGAGCGTGGGGCACAGCGCGCCATAGATCTTACGCTTGATCTCTTCTTTCTCGGTCGCGGCTTCGATCACCAGATCGCAGTCGGCGAGCGCATCGAGCGAATTCGCCGGCGTGATGCGCTTGATCGCCGCCTGGCGTTGCTCGTCGGTAATCCGCTGCCGGGTGACCTGACGCGCCAAATTGCCGCTGATGGTGGCGAGACCTTGGGAGATGCGCTCGGCGGCGATGTCGTTGAGCAACACCTGAAACCCGGCGAGCGCGCAGACATGGGCGATGCCGCTGCCCATCTGGCCGGCGCCGACGACGCCGATATTGCGGATCGCGTGCGGCGTCACGCCCGCCGGTTCGCTGCGGGTCTTCGGTCGCTCCTTCACTTCGGCCATGTTCGCTTACCTTTCGACGATCCGGCGCCGCTTTCGGTCAACGACCCATTTTGCCGAGCTCGGTCGCAAGCTCCGGCAAGGCCTGGTAGAGATCGGCGACCAGCCCGTAGTCGGCGACCTGGAAGATCGGGGCTTCCTCGTCCTTGTTGATCGCGACAATGACTTTCGAATCCTTCATTCCGGCGAGGTGCTGGATAGCACCGGAAATGCCGACCGCGATATAGAGGTCGGGCGCCACCACCTTGCCGGTCTGCCCGACCTGCCAGTCGTTCGGCGCGTAGCCGGCATCGACCGCCGCGCGCGAAGCGCCGACGGCGGCGCCGAGCTTGTCGGCAACCGGCTCGATATATTTGGTGAAGTTCTCGCGGCTTTGCATCGCCCGGCCACCGGAAATGATGATCTTGGCCGAGGTGAGTTCCGGTCGTTCCGATTTCGAAAGCTCCTCGCCGACGAAGCCGGAGGTGCCGGGATCGGCGGCGGCGGCGACGGCCTCGACCGGAGCCGCGGTCCCGCCTTGCCCGGTCGCCTGGAAGGACGCGGTGCGCACGGTCATCACTTTCTTAGGATCACCCGAGCGCACGGTCTGAATGGCGTTGCCGGCATAAATCGGCCGCTCGAACGTGTCCGGCGCCACGACTTTCGTAACATCGGAGATCTGCATCACGTCGAGCAGC
>JASHXX010000254.1 GCA_030043335.1 Xanthobacteraceae bacterium | reverse complement strand
CCGCCGCCCTGGCGCAGCGTGCGGATGCGGTCGCGGCGGCCGGTGAGAATCTTGTGCGGGTAGGCCTGGTGGCCGACGTCCCAAACGAGGCGGTCATTCGGCGTGTCAAATACGTAATGCAGCGCCACGGTCAGCTCGATCACGCCGAGCCCGGCGCCGAGATGCCCGCCGGTGACGGCGACGGCGTCGATCGTCTCTTGGCGCAGTTCATCGGCCAGCTGGCGCAACTGACTCGGATCGAGTTTTCTCAAATCGTTTGGCGTTTTGACGCGGTCAAGCAAAGGGGACTTCGACGGAACGGTCACGCGAATGCTCCTGCGTTACTAGCCCTGTTGGCCGTGTCGCGGCCCAAATGGCGTGTCTTTAGAAGTCGCGCGCGCCCGTCCACCCGGCACACACGGACAAAACCCGTGATCCTTACACCATTCCCGGCCGCAAATGCAATTTCGCTGAGTTGTCGGCAGTGCCTCAGTTTTGAATTTTCGGCCCGCGGTCGTTCGGCCCGCGCAGGACATAGTCGCAAAGTGGACCTCTCCTCGACCGTAACGCGCCATATAGGGGTGCGTTCCATGAAAAACCACCGCGGAATTGCCGATTTTTCCGTGGTGTTGCTTTCCCGCAATACGTCCACAGATTAAGCGTAAACTCGAGAAACGAGCATGCCCGGAGGTCCAAAGGCGAGAAAAAGCCACCGCCCGATCCGCGACGCGGTCTTTATACAATCCTTATTCAGAAGCGCGCTTGTCCCATGACGGCGGCTGCGACCTGGATCATCGGACTAGCGTTCTGCGGTATCTTGGGCGCGATCGTCAGCAACTGGATTGTGTTTCCCAACTATGGAGCGTCCGTAAGCGTGTGGGGGTTTATCGTCGGAGCAACCGCGTTTTTGTGCATGCGCCTGTTTGCTACGACACGAAATAGCTCAGGCTGAGACCCGCGCGCTGTTCTGCAGGGAACCCGATCTGCTGTTTCGTCCTTATGGATTAATGCCGGGCGGCGCAGCGGATTTTCGGCATGGAATATTTGACAATGTCATGGGCGCATGATCCGGCTCACTTGCCGGCAATCGTAGCGAAACACCGCACTCGCACGGGTTAGCGCGTCTTGGCCCTCGAAACCTATCGGAAGAAGCGCCAATTCGACGTGACGCCGGAGCCGCGTGGCCGGCGCGGCGCCGCCGGCGGCCATCGCTATGTGATTCAAAAGCACGCGGCGCGGCGACTGCACTACGATTTGCGGCTCGAGCTCGACGGCGTGATGAAGAGCTGGGCGGTAACGCGTGGCCCGAGCCTCGATCCCGGCGAGAAGCGCCTCGCCGTCCAGGTCGAGGATCACCCGATCGAATACAACGCCTTCGAGGGCACGATCCCGGAAGGCGAATATGGCGGCGGCACCGTGATGATCTGGGATCGCGGCCGCTGGATGCCGGAAGGCGATCCGCACCAAGCTTTGGCTAAGGGGCATCTCGTCTTCGATCTCGAAGGCGAAAAACTTCGCGGTCGCTGGCACCTCGTACGTATGCGCACGCGCAATCGCGAGCGTCGCGAGAACTGGCTCCTGATCAAGGGCAGCGACGATGAGGCGCGCGGACCGCGCGACAAGGACATTCTCGAGGAGAAGCCGCGCTCGGTTGCGAGCGGCCGCTCGATCGAGGAAATCGCCGCCGGCGCCAGCGGAAAAAAACGCGTGTGGCACAGCAACCGCGAGGCAAAAGCGCAGGGCCATGGGCAGTTCAAGCAAAAAATAAGAGAGCTGGCGGCGGCGCAAACCGCGAGGCCACGGACGGCAGCAAAGCCGAGCGCATCGGGTCGCGGCAGCAGACGCGAAGCCGGAACGCGGCGCCGCGCGGCGGCGAAATCCGGCAAGCCGCTGCCCGACTTCGTTCCGTTCAGCCTCGCCGCGTTCTACGACAGGCCGCCGGGCGGGCCGAATTGGATTCACGAGATCAAATTCGACGGCTATCGCCTGGAGGCGCGGCTCGACCGCGGCAAGGTGCGGCTGCTCACCCGCAAGCGGCAGGATTGGACCCACCGCTTCCCTTCCGTCGCCGCCGCCGTCGCCGCGCTTCCGGCGCAAACCGCGCTGCTCGACGGCGAAGTCGTGGTCGAAGACGAGCACGGCATCAGCAATTTTTCGCTGCTGCAGACCGACCTCAAGGAGGGACGCGACCGCTTCGTCTACTACGTCTTCGATCTTCTCTATCTCGACGGCCGCGATCTGACTGCGGCGCCGCTCTCGGAGCGCAAAGCGGCGCTCGCGCAGTTTCTGGCCGGTACCGGCCAGCCCGGCCGGATCCGCTACACCGAGCATTTCGAGGAGGGCGGGCCGCTCATCCTCAAGAAGGCGTGCGAGATGGGGCTCGAAGGCCTCGTCTCCAAGCGCAGCAACGCACCTTATCGCTCCGGCCGGAGCGATAATTTCGTCAAGACCAAGTGCCACGGCCGCCAGGAGTTCGTCGTCGTCGGCTACACGCCGGCGGCGTCCTTGCCGAGGGCGATCGGCGCGCTCACCGTCGCCGTGCATGAGAACGGCGAGCTGCGCTACGCCGGACGTGTCGGCACCGGCTATACGCAGAAGCTCGCGCATGAGCTCTACAAGCGGCTCGAACCGCTGCGCGCCGAGCGGCGGCCGGTCGAACTGCCGGCCAACGAGCGGCGCAGGGATGTCATCTGGGTCAAGCCCGAGCTCGTCGTCGAGGCGGAGTTCGCCGGCGTCACTCACGGCGGGGTGCTGCGCCAGGCGTCATTCAAGGGGATTCGCGACGACAAGCCGGCCAAGGAAGTCGTGCGCGAAGTGCCGGCGAGCCCGGCGGCGACCGGACATTCGCCGCGCGCGGGCGCAGTGGCCGCAAGGAGGTCCGTCGCGAAATTATCGCCCGGAAAGTCTCTCGATGAGCCGAAACCCGCTCGTACCGCCAGGAGCAAGGGCAAAGAAGCGAGCGGCGATGCCGTCGACCTGCATCTGACTCACCCCGACCGCGTCTATTGGCCGGACGCCGGCGTCACCAAGCGGGATCTCGCCGAATACTACGTCGCGGTTTGGGACTGGATCAGACCGCACATCGTCGGCAGGGCGCTGTCGCTGGTGCGTTGCCCGGAAGGCATCAACGGCGAGCACTTCTTTCAGAAGCACATCGCGGCGAACATCAAATCGTCGCCGCTGCGCCGCGTCGTCGCCGGCAAGGATCACGACGTGATCGCGGTCAAGACGTGCGACGACCTCGTCGCGCTGGTGCAGTCGGCGGCGCTGGAGATCCACGTACGCGGCTCGCGGCTCGACAGCCTGGAGAGCTGCGACCGCATCGTCTTCGACCTCGATCCTGGCGAGGGGGTCGCCTGGCCGCAGGTGATCGCCGCCGCGCGCGAGACGCGCGAGCGGCTCAAGGCGGCGAAGCTCGAAAGCTTCGTCAAGCTTTCCGGCGGCAAGGGCGTGCATATCGCGGTGCCGATCGCCGACACCGACTGGGACACGGCGAAACTGTTCGCGCAAAGAATCGCCGCGGCGATGTCCGCCGACAGCCCGAAGCTTTACCTTGCGAAAATGACCAAGGCGCTGCGCCACGGCCGCATCTTCATCGACTATTTCCGCAACTCGCGCGAGGCGACCTCGGTCGCGCCGTATTCGACCCGCGCCCGACCCGGCGCCCCGGTGTCCGCGCCGCTCACCTGGGAGCGGCTGTCGCGCACCACCGGCGGCAACGATTTCATCCTGCTCGACCTGACGAAACGGATCAAGGACGACGCCTGGGCCGAGATCGGCAAAGTGCGGCAGAAGCTGCCGGCGAAGTAGCGAGCGGCCACCTGCGCGACGGCCGCCGCGGCGCTTCCGGAAAAATCGCAATGCCAAAATGAACCAAAGTTCCTTCTCCTCGTTGAGGTGACGACCCCCGAGGAGAGAAATCATGGACGAGCATCGAGCAACTGGAACTGCGCGGCAGGTCGGCGGAAAAATCGAGGAAGGTTTCGGGCGCGCTACAGGCGACACCTCGAGCCAAATCCGCGGCGTCCTCGACCAGGCCCAAGGCAACGCGGAAAAGCTCTACGGCGAGGCCAAGCAAGCTGCGAGCGAGGCGGCCCAGGGCGTGCGCACTGCCGCGGTATCGTTCGAGGATATGGTCCGCACGACCATCGAACAGCGGCCATACACCGCCGCCGCCATCGCACTCGGCATCGGCTGGCTGTTGGGGCGGACCCATCGCCCGCTTTAGCGGGCGCAAGCGCCAGGCGGGTGTAGGCGGGATGAGCGGCGCGAGATCCGGGATCTTCTCGCCATAACCGCACTCGCACAACCGTGCGTCGCAGCTCATTCGGGCAGCGGCCAATCACCCCGCGAGCTTCAACCGCTCGCCCTTCGGCTCGAAGCGCGCGCGAAAAATTTCTGCGTCGAGCGGATCCTCGAAGCAGTAGCGCACGAACGCCGCGTAATCGTCTTCGGCATACATGTCGAATTTGCCCACATACCGGATCAGGAAATTCATGATCTCGCTGTCATCGGCAAGCTGCTGGCGCGGCAGCACCACTTGATGCGGGCATTCGGCATCGAGCTTGCGCAGCCATTCGCTGCGTTTGTCCGGGTCCATGGTTGTCTCCCACCTTGACTCAGACGGCGAATTGTTCCCTTTTTGTTCTATGAAGTCAAGGGCGACCTGCGAAGAGCCCTAATCAAAAGTTTATCGGCGCCGGCCGCTACGTCGGGGCGATCGGGCTCGGCTGGTCGAATGGTTCATTTCATACAATACAACTGACAATGGTGAGTCCTGAACTGGCGCGAGGCTCGAACAACTCCCCAAGTCCACGGTTTATCCATTGACGCTTCCTTAATCAGATCCCAGCCATCCTCTCAACAATGTTCCGCGGTGTAGCGATTGCTTTGGTCGTTATGGCGGCCTTTGATCTGTATTTCTTGGACGGCCAATACATCCACGCCCTCCAAGCAGTAGGCCGACACATTCTTCATTTCTCTGGATATTAGGCTGGCGTCGCAAAGGGCGTCGCTAGACACTGGTCGGGAGTATCCCGGCGATCTTTCGGCAGCCCTGAAGCTCCGCCGGCGTGGCCGTGTTCATCGGCTTTTAATCTGCACCGTCGTATATTGTGTCACGCTGCTTTGCATTTATGATGATGAATTCGAGCAATCGTAAACGTCCTGAACAGCGTAAGCATCCGCGCCGGCAGATAAACTATGCTGGCGCTAAAATCGTCGTGGACAAAAAAGGCACGGCTCTGAATTGCCTCGTCTTCGATGTTTCGGAAGGCGGAGCTCGCATTGTCCTTGAAACCGATCACGGAGTGCCAGATCGTTTCTTGCTATTGCTAACCCCGAACGGAGGAACACCTCGCGCGTGTCGGGTCATGTGGCGAGAAAGAGCGATTCTCGGCGTCGCCTTCGCGGACGTCCGTGCCCCGGCGCCGGCGCCAACATTGTCGGCATACCGGCAGGCCATGCTTCTTCGTCGCGCTTCCAAGGCTCGCGGCACTCCCTAGCGCCTCGGTCAAATGACTCTGCCGCTGACAGAGGTTGTGGTCTTCCCGCCGCGGCAAGCAGTCTCGACCAGGCTACCGTAGCGCATTGGTTAAGCTACCGCTAGCAAACACAGGTTATGGTTTGCCTGGGGCAGTCAGGGAATGGTGGAAGTAACGACTGAACCCGAGCCCTGGCTGATTGGCAATCTCAGCCAGGGCTCTTTAATTGCGGGCAAAGCTTCTGCTTATTTCCGATCAAAAAAGAGGCCCCGGGGATTGCCACTCCGGGGCCCAAGGATACATGGCCACTGCCAACGTGCAGCCGGAGGAGCAACGTCGACCATGACACCGTCCTGATCATATCTGATTCGCTGGTCGACGCCTACATTGCTACTGTGCAATCAATCAAGACGTTTGCAAACTTCACAAACTGGTTCTGAACAATTGCGCCAGCATCAACGGGAATCGAGTGAGAGCCCGATGCCGAACGCCTTTTGCCGAGTTGCGCTTTCGGTCCTGTTCAATTTCTTGGCAATTTTCGCTGCGCGGGTTTTCGTTTTTGCCATTGCTCTTAGCCCCCGAACTTCAGTCGCTGTCCAGGCGCGCCGTTTCCTTGACTTCTTTGGCATCGAACAAAACTCCAAGTTTGCGATGAATGGAGAGCTTTTAACTTGCCGTTCTGACAAAGGGAAGGCCTAATCGTACGTGTTAGGTGCCTTGTTGAAAACAAAACTTGCCCTAAGTGTACGCGAGTTTTGATTTGCAACAATCGAGGCATAGACTCGCGACGAAAAAATGAACGAGAACAACAAGACATTGATTGCAGGAGGCGCAATTTGTGTTCAAGGCGCATGCCTGCGCATAGGCTCGTCATTGGATTAGCGCAAAGCTCCGATGGTTTTGGTGGAGTTGCACAAAGAAATTCGAATTACATCAAAGGGGAGCGGCTCGAGTCAAAGAATCTTGTCGCCCGAAGCATTGCGACGCAAGATGAGGTACAGATATCATCCCAAGCGACAGCAGGGGCGCAGTCATGGCAAAGGACACGAGAGCCTCCGAGGAGCTGACCGCAATTACTGAACAAGCTGCGAAGCAAGCGCATGATGCTGTGGATGCTTATTTCGATTTTTTTAAGAAGGCCATTTCGTCCTGTCCGTCAGGTGAGATGAAGCTGATGAAAAGTTCAAAAGCCACGCTGAGCAAGACGTCACCGCGTTGCAGGAATATGTCGAGCGATTGCGCCAAGTGAGATCCGGGCAAGGCGCAATTCGAATTCAAACTGAATTCATGCAGTCCTCAGTTCAATGCTTTCGGGGAGCAGGCA
>JASHXX010000253.1 GCA_030043335.1 Xanthobacteraceae bacterium | reverse complement strand
TGTCCACGCCATGGTCGTTTCCTTTTCACTCGCGCGTTCAATCTACGCGCTTCAACCGTATGAAGCTTTGGGATTCCCGGCGGGCCGAAAACCCCCTCGAAACACACCAAGGATAAATCGCGGCTACGGCTTCGACAAGGGGGACTGCCCGGTTTTTGACCAGCGGGCCAGCGCCCACGCGGGGCAGATTGCCACGCTCCCTTTTCAGACCCAACGAAGCAAGGCATTGTGACTGCGCGGTCGCGGCAGACCCAAAAACGGGCGTCGCGGCCGGTGTTGCGTAAAAAAGCGTGTTGGGAGGAAATGATGGGCCATCAGCCAGGACGGCGGGGCGTCGCCGGCACTGCCGGCATCGCGCTTCTCGCCGCCGCCACGCTTGCCTCCGCCGGCAACTGCGCGTCGGCGCAGAGCGGCGCGCCGATCAAGATCGGCTTCAGCATGGCGCTCACCGGGCCGCTCGCGCCCAACGGCAAGCAGGCGCTGCTTGGCGCCAAGATCTGGGAAGAGGAAACCAACGGCAAAGGCGGCCTGCTCGGACGCCAGGTCCAGCTAATCACCTATGACGACCAATCCAATCCGGCGATGGTGCCGGGCATCTATACAAAGCTTCTCGACGTCGACAAAGTCGACCTGATTGTTGGGCCATACGCGACCAACATGAACGCGCCGGCGATGCCAATCGTCGTGCAGAGGGGCAAGACTTTCCTCGGGTTGTTCGCACTCGACGTTAACAGCCAGTTCCACTACCCGAAATATTTCTCGATGCTGCCGAGCGGCCCGTCGCCGAAGCAGTCGTTCAGCGAGGGCTTCTTCCAGCTGGCGGCGGCGCAAAACCCGAAGCCGCAGACGGTCGCATTTACGGCCGAGGACGCCGAATTCGCGC
The DNA here is from genome assembly GCA_030043335.1 of Xanthobacteraceae bacterium. Lineage (GTDB taxonomy): Bacteria > Pseudomonadota > Alphaproteobacteria > Rhizobiales > Xanthobacteraceae > BOG-931. The sequence goes on along the minus strand of JASHXX010000253.1, from coordinate 1,893 downwards.
GCAACAGCTGCGACGGCGCCCGCGCCAGCGCGAAGGATTTCGGCTTCAAGTCGGTCTACGACAAGACCTATCCGCCCGGCACGACCGACTTCTCGCCGATCGTGCGCGCGCTGCAAGCCGCCGACGCCGACCTCGTCATTGTGTGCTCCTATCCGCTGAGCTCGGTGGGCATTGTGCTCGCGGCCAACGAACTCAACTTCACGCCGAAAATGCTCGGCGGCGCCATGGTCGGCCTGCAGGCGACGGTGTTCAAGGAGAAGCTCAAGTCCAAGCTCAACGGCATCGTGAACTACGAGACCTGGGTGCCGTCGCCGAAGCTGATGGCGCCGGCGGCGGCATTCTTCAAAACCTACCAGGAGGAAGCCAAGACCGCGGGGGTCGATCCGCTCGGCTACTATCTGGGCGGCTGGGGCTATGCCGATTTCCAGCTGCTCGGCGAAGCAATCGAAGGCGCCAAAAGCATCAACGACGACAAGCTCGCCGACTACCTGCGCAACAACGAGTTCAAGACCATCATGGGCGACATCAGGTTCGGCAAAGACGGCGAGTGGAGCAAATCCCGCATGCTCACGGTGCAGTATCACGGCATCACCGATGCCGCGAACCTCGATACCTGGCGGGGCATGAGCTACCAGACCGTGCTCACGCCCGAGGACCAGAAAACCGGCGACCTGATCTATCCCTACGCCAAGGCGAAGTAGCGCGTTCTAATTGAGCACGATCTTTTCGGAAAACCGACTCCCACTTTTCCGGATCATGCTCTAGCCGGTATAGCCGGGCGGCGGCACGAAGCCGCCGAACTCCCGCTCCATGAGTTCGGCAAGGGCAATCGGCGTGCGGTCTTCGAGATAGGGGCCGACGATCTGGACGCCGATCGGCAGGCCGGCGTCGGAATGATCGATCGGCGCCGCGGTTGCGGGCAAACCGGGCACCGTGGCGACCCCCGGCCAGACCAGCTGTGGATACTGTTTGCCGTCGATCTCGATGTGGCGCGCATAGTCCGGCATCGAGTGATCGTGCGGATAGGCCGGCGTCGCGATCGGCGGGCAGAGCACGACATCCCATTCGCGGAACAGCGCGGCCCATTTTTGCTGGAGCCTCGCCCGCGCTCCATCGGCGGCCATCCATTCGCGATGGGTCATGAGCGCGCCGCGGACGCGCTCGGCGCCGAGACTCTTATCGTCCGGCGAGAGCATCGCGGCGGCGCTCGCCACCAGCTGGACCTGTTCCGGCGGCCAGGGCGCCGAGACGACGCCGAGCAACAGGCGCATGTAGAGGCGCGCCTCCTCGGCAAGATCGGGCAGGAGCGGGCTGTCGCGCCCGATCTTGGCGCCGGCTTTGCCGAGCCGCTCGGCAAGGCGATCGAGCGCAGTGCGCATCGAAGCCGCCGTCGGCAGCAGCGGATGGGTATCGACGACGAGAACGCGGAAGCTCTTGAGATCTTCGTGGCGCGGCGCGGGCAGCGCCAGCCGGTAGCCGACGCCGTCGCGCGCTTCGTCCGGACCGGCGAGCACGTCGAGCGTCAGGGCGAGATCGGCCGCGCTCCGCGCCATCGGCCCGACCACGGCGAGATCGATATGGCGCGGTATGGCCGCAATGCCCGGAGGCGTGTGGCCGCGCGTCGGCACGAGATCGAGCGTGGGCTTGTGGGCATAGACGCCGCAATAATGCGCCGGCACCCGCAGCGAGCCGCCGATATCGGAGCCGAGCGAGGCCGGCCCGAACCCGGCAGCGAGCGCCGCGGCCGATCCGCCTGACGAGCCGCCGGGCGTACGGCCGAGATCCCAAGGATTGTTGGTGGCGCCATAGATCTCGTTGTAGCTCTGCCAGTCGTTGAGATGGATCGGCACATTGGTCTTGCCGAGGATCACGGCGCCGGCGGCCTTGAGGCGG
>JASHXX010000029.1 GCA_030043335.1 Xanthobacteraceae bacterium | reverse complement strand
GTCGGAGGATCAAAACTATCAGGTCAACGGCGTCGTATCGCCGAACGGCGCGACCCGGGTGACCGTCTCCGAAAGCGGCCGATCGGCCGGCGGCTCCGGAAAGTTGTCCGGCAATCAGGGCTCGGGCCGCTGGCGCACATTCAGCGGCGGCGAATGCGCCGGCATGTGGACCGCCGAGCGGCGGGCTTATTGAGCCGCGCCGGTCGTATTGTCCGCATCCTGATTATCCGGTCTTGCGCGCGGCGACATTGGCGTTCCACCAGGGACAGACGTCGCTCGCGCGCAGATAATTTCCGTCCATGACGTTGAGCGGCGCGCGGCCGCCGGCCGCCGCGACGCCGATCCGCAGCTCGCGCGCCTCATCGCGCGCTTGCGGCGCAAGCCACATGCGGTCATGGCCCCACAGGCTTGGCCCCTCCGGCCGCTCGTGCGGCGTCCAGGTCGCGGCATCGATGGTACGGCCGCCCCAGCCATACTCGACGAGGAATTTCGAGGGCGACCGCGAGTAGAACGAGGTCACCTCATCGTTGGCGTGGCGGCCGAGCGTGGTGCCGATCATCTCCGGCCGCCGCAGGGCGAGATCGTAGGCCTGCCCGACATCGTCGAGAAAGCACAGTTCGACCATCAGGTGATGGATGCCGGCGCTGCCGGTCTCGATGAAGGCAAGGCTGTGGTGGCGCGCATTGACATGAAAGAAATAGGCCTTGAACGGCCGCAGGATGTAGTCGCTGAGCCGGAAGCCGAGGACGTCGGTATAGAACGGCATGATGTCGTCGAGCCGCGCGGTAGTCAGCACCGCGTGCCCCATGCCCAGCGGACCGGTGCGAAACCCGGAGATCGAGCGTCCGGGCTTGAACGGCTCCGACGCAGTTTCGGCGCCATGGAATACTTCCAGCCGGTTGCCGGCCGGGTCGCGGAAAACGATCAGACCCCTGACCCGGCGCTCCTCGGCGAGCGCGCGGGAGCCGGGCGCGATTTTTATCGCCGATCGCTCCAGATGCGCTGCGAGCGCGTCGAGCGCGGCGGCATCGCCGACCTCCCAGCCGTAGAACGCCGCGCCTTCATCCTCGCCGGCGTGCACGATCACCCGCTGCTTGCGGTCGTCCATGCGGAGCGCGAGCGCGGCGCGGCTCTGCTCGACGAGCTGCATGCCGAGAAAGCGCGTTGCGTACGCCGCCCATTCGTCGAGATCGGCGGCGCGGATGCCGACATAGCCTAGGGCTTGCAGCTGCATTACGCTTTCCCGAATACGGCGCGTCTCATCATAGCGGAACTCGGCGGAATCCGCAGCCTAGGCCTGCAGCATTCGCGTCGTGTCGTCGAACAGCTCCTCGACCGCATATCGTCGCGGAACGAGTTTCAGCTCGAACGCATTGCTGCACATCAGCGCGAGCGCCGGCCTGACCGCGTCGAAGCCGAACGGAATGGTGTCGATCGTGCCGGCCTTGGGCAGGCCTGCGGCCTTCTTGCTCTCGAGCAGCATGCGGAAAATCTCACGCACCGCGCCTGGGTCTGACTCTGACAGAGGCGCCTTGAACACCACCATGTGGTTGACCGGAACCGTACCGTGTTTGCGGTACCACTCCTTCGCCGCGGCTTCGGGGTCGGGAATGATGCTTTTGAGGCGCGGGTCGTTCGGCATGACGCCGCCGAAGATCGCGGCATCGAGCTCGCCGTCGAGCACCATCTTGGTGATGTCCTTGCCGGCCGCGCGCTCGACGCCGGGCGGATCGGCGTATTCGGTCACGTGCGCGTCTTCGAACGTCACCCATTTCACCCTGCTCAGATCGACGCCGTAATCCGTCGCCAGAATGCCGCGCATCCATACGCCGGTCGTCTGCGAGAACGCGCGCATGCCGACCCGGCGGCCGGGAAGCCCCTCGGGCCGCAGCGTTCCGCGCTCGGAATTGTACAGCATGGTGCCGTGCTGAAAGCGCCCCATCATGGTGGCCGGCATCAGCATCAGCGGCTTGCCGTAGGCCTTGGCCTGCAGATAGCTGACGATCGCCATCTCGCTGACGTCAAACTTCTGCTCGCGCACCATCATGCGGAAGGCGCGGTTGATCGGCTCGACGTCGGTGAAGCGAAAGATCACCCGGTCCGATTGGATCCGGCCGCTCTTGAGCGCCTGGGTGTGCGGATAGTTGCCGAGGCAGGCGTCAAGCGTCTCGACCTTCTCGGCGGCAATGGCGCTCACGGCGGCTGACCTCGCGGGCTCGCCCTGATTCTATGATTTGCCCGCCGGTCAGGCCAGCCCCAGTCTTTGCGGGCGAGAACAGGCCGCCGCTACGTTCCGGCGGCGGCGCGCGCGGCCACGCGGTGCGCCACTGCCGATGCGTTGGCCGCAGGAAAGAAGATTCGTTGCAGCATTTGCCGCTCGATCGGCTTCTGCAGGATCGGCACCCCGCTGAATCGGTCGTCGACGGTGTCGGCCTCGTAGCCGGTGAGGAAAACGAACGGCACGCCGCGCGCCGACAATATCTCGGCGACCGGATAGGCCATGCCGTCACCGAGATTGATGTCGAGAATGGCGCCATCGAAATCGCCTTGCCGCGCGGCCGCCAGCGCTTCGGCGGCCGTGCCGATCGGGCCGACCACGACGCGCCCGCATTCGCTGAGAAACTCCTGAATCATCATGGCGACGAGGGCCTCGTCCTCGACCAAGAGGACGCGGCGGCTGTTCGCCATGTTCGCCTCCGGCGATGATCCGGCGTCGGTACCGGCCCGCGCCTTGTGGGCTTCGCCGGCCCTCTTCGCTTCGCCTTGCGGAATCAACAGCGTGCACCGCAAGCCGGTCGGTTGCCACTCGAACCTCGCCGCGCCGCCAAGCTGCTGTTCGATGCTCGCCCGGATCACCTTCAAGCCGAAGCTGCGCGCCGATGGCGGCACGATGGGCGGCCCGCTTTCACACCACTGCAGGACCAAAGCTTCGGACTGCTGTTGCCAGGAGAGGCTCACCTTTCCCGCCATCGACGTCAATGCGCCGTGCTTAGCGGCGTTGGTGGCGAGTTCATGCAGCGCCAAAGCGACGCCCTGCGCCACGTGCGGCAACAGCGATACGTTCGGTCCGCTGATCGCGATCTGCTCGCCCTCGCCGACCCGATACGGCGCCAACTCTTCTTCCACCAGCGCGCTGATATCGGCGCCGTGCCAGCGTGATTCCGAAAGCAACGCATGCGCGCGCGCCAGCGCCTTGATGCGGCCTTCCACCGCCGCCACGTAGTCGTCGACCTTGTGCGCGCGGGTGAGCCGAACGATGGATTGCACGACGGCAAGCGCATTGCGGGCGCGGTGATCGACCTCGCGCGCCAGCAGATCCTGGCGCTGTTCCGCCTCCTTGCGATCGGTGATGTCGATGGTGACGCCGCTGACGCGCACCACCCGCCCATTGTCGTCCACGGTCGGCGCCGCCGTGCCAAAGCACCAGCGCACCGCGCCGTCCGGGCGCATCACCCGGAATTCGGTCTGGTAGCCGCGGGCGTCGCCGCGCCTGAAATCGGCGATCATCTCGCTGAGGCGGCGCAGGTCCTGCGGATCGATCAGCGCACCGACATTCTCCAGGCTCGGCCTGAAGCTGGCGTGATCGACGCCGAAAATCCGGCATTGGCCCTCGTCCCAGATCCAGTCGCCATGGACGAGGTCCCAATCCCACGAGCCCATCTGACCGGCGGCGAGCGCGAGGCTGCGGCCCTGCTCGCTGGCGAGCAGCCGTGCATTCGAGGAAACGAGCTCTGCGGTGCGTTCGGCGACGCGACGCTCGAGCTCCAGATTGAGCCGCTCGAGCTGCCGTGTCTTGCGGTAGAGCTCCGCAAATACCTTGACCTTGGCGCGCAGCACTTCGGGAATCACCGGCACCGGCACGTAGTCGACCGCGCCCATCTCATAACCGCGCAGGCGGTCGACATCGTCGACCTGGACCGCGGAGATGAAGATAATCGCGGTCCGTTGGAACCGCGGGTGGTCGCGGATCATCGCCGCGAGCTGAAAACCGTCGAGTTCCGGCATGCAGACGTCGATCAGGATGACGGCCGCCTCGTTCTTGAGCAGGAACTCCAGGGCCTCGCGCGCCGACGACGCCTTGATCAGATTTTCCCCAAGCTCGCGCAGAATTTCCTCGTTGGCGAGCAGCTTTGCCGGCTGATCGTCGACCAGGAGGACGTTGACCTTGTCGTTCATCAGCAAAGCCTAGCGATGCAGCCACATCCGCAGCGCCGAGAGCAGCTGCTCGGTGTTGACCGGCTTGGCGAGATAATCGGAAGCGCCCGCCTCCAGGCATTTCTCGCGATCGCCCTTCATCGCCTTGGCGGTCAGGGCCACGATGGGCAGCCGGCGATACGCCGGATTGCGGCGGATGTTCTCGATGGTCTGATAGCCGTCCATTTCCGGCATCATGATGTCCATCAGCACGATGGCGAGGTCCGGCGTCTCGTCGATCAGTGCCATCGCCTCGCGGCCGGTCGTCGCCGTCAGCACGTGCATGCCGCGGCGCTCCAGCGCGCTCGACAGCGCAAAGATGTTGCGGGAATCGTCGTCGACCAGAAGCGCGGTACGGCCGACAAGATCCTCGTCAGAGCTGTTGAGCCGCTCCAGCATCCGCTGCTTGTCCGAGGGCAGATTGGTAATGACCCGATGCAGGAACAGCGCGGTCTCGTCGAGCAGCCGTTCCGGCGATTCCACGCCCTTAACCACGATGCTGCGCGCCATGGTGTGGAGCTGAGCATCCTCGCTTGCCGACAATTCGCGGCCGGTGAACACCACGACCGGCACATCGGCCAGTGCCTGCTCGGCGCGCATGCGTTCGAGCACCTCGAAGCCCGACATGTCAGGGAGCCGCAGGTCGAGCACGACGCAGTCGCAGGGCTGCTGGCGCAGCACCTCGAGCGCCTCCCGCCCGGTGGCGGCGTTGACGATCTCGATGTCGTCATGGCCGAGCAGCTCGCGGATGCCGATCTGCTCGGCCTTGTTGTCTTCGACCACCAGCAGGCGCCGGCGCCGCGGCTCGGAAAATTCCTTGATCTTCGACAGCGCGTCGGAAATACCCTCGCGCGTCGTCGGCTTGGTGACGAAGGAGAACGCGCCGCGAGCGAGCCCGTGCTGGCGATCCTCGTCGAGGGTGATGATCTGCACCGGAATATGCCGGGTGAGCGGGTTCTGCTTGAGCTGGCTGAGCACGTTCCAGCCGAGCATGTCGGGCAGGAACACATCGAGCGAGACCGCGGTCGGCTGATACTGCTTGGCAAGCTCAAGCGCGTCGTCGCCGCGCAGCGCATGCAGAACCTTGAAGCCGCGGTCGCGGGCGAGGTCGATCAGGATGCGGGCGTAATGCGGGTCGTCCTCGACGATGAGCAGGATGGCGTCGCCGGCCTGGATCTCCAGCCGGTCATCCTCGATCTGCTCGATCGTGCGCTCGACGGATACCGCCGGCGCCGGCGCGACGCTTGCCGCCGCCGGCCGCGGCGCGGTGGCCGAGCCGACATACTTGATCGGCAGGTAAAGCGTGAAGGTCGAACCGGAATCCGGCGCGCTGCGCAAATGGATTTCGCCACCCAGCAGGCTCGCGAGCTCGCGGCTGATGGCGAGACCGAGCCCGGTACCGCCATATTTGCGGCTGGTCGAGGCATCGGCCTGCTGGAACGCCTCGAAGATGATCTTCTGCTTTTCCAGCGGGATGCCGATGCCGGTATCGGACACTTCGAATGCCACGACCGCGCCGGCCTGGCTGAGCACCGGGTGGTGGGCGCTCCAGCCGCCCAACGCCGCAGCGACATTGAGGCGCACACCGCCTTGGGCGGTGAATTTGAAGGCGTTGGACAGCAGGTTCTTGAGCACCTGCTGCAGGCGCTTGGAGTCGGTGGTGATGCTGCGCCCGAGATTAGGATCGAGGTGGACGTCGAATGAGAGTTGCCGCGTCTCCGCCTCGTGACGGAACGGCCGCGCGACCATGTCGAGCAGATTGGAGAAGAAGATCTCGTCGGCGTCGACGGTGACGGTGCCGGATTCGATCTTCGACAGATCCAAAATGTCGCTGATCAGGTTGAGGAGATCGGTGCCGGCGCCGTGGATGGTGCGGGCGAATTCGACCTGCTTCGCCGTCAGGTTTCCTTCCGGGTTGTCGGTCAGCTGCTGGCCGAGGATCAGGATCGAGTTGAGCGGCGTGCGCAGCTCGTGCGACATGTTGGCGAGGAATTCCGACTTGTACTTCGAAGTCAGGGCGAGCTCGGTGGCTTTCTCCTCGAGCGCCCGGCGGGCCTGCTCGATTTCCTGATTCTTGCGCTCGACGTCGACGTTGCGCTCGGCGAGCTGCTGCGCCTTCTGCTCGAGCTGCTCGTTGGTCTGCTGCAACTCCCGCTGCTGCGCCTGCAATTCGCCGGCGAGCTGCTGCGACTGCTTGAGCAGCCCCTCGGTCTGCATCGTCGCCTCGATCGAGTTGAGCACGATGCCGATCGAGGTGGTGAGCTGTTCAAGGAACATCGTCTGCAGCGCGGTGAATTCATGGATCGAGGCGAGCTCGATCACCGCCTTGACCTCGCTTTCGAACAGCACCGGCAGCACGATGGTGTTGCGCGGCGTCACCTTGAACAACGCCGAGCTGATCGGCACGGCGCTCTCCGGCATGTCGGTGATCAGCATGCGGCGCTTCTCCAGCGCGCATTGGCCGATCAGGCCCTCGCCGAGGCGCAGCGCCTGCGCGTGGCCGTCGGCACCGTCGTCGGCGTAGGCCCCCAGCAGCCTGAGTCCGGGGGTCTGCTCGCTTTCCATCTGATAGATGACGCCCTGGTGGGCGTTGACCAACGGCGTCAGTTCCGACAGCAGCAGCCGGCCGACGGTAGCGAGGTCGCGCTGGCCCTGCAGCATGGCGGTGAATTTTGCCAGGTTGGTCTTG
>JASHXX010000252.1 GCA_030043335.1 Xanthobacteraceae bacterium | reverse complement strand
TGAACGTAAGCGCGGTCTGCGGATAGGCGCGGCGATCGGTGTCAATGCCGGCCGCAGCCCGGCAGAGCGAGCGCTGGCCGTCGGCGCCGATTGCGAGCCGAACCCGCGCCGCGCCGTCCTCGAGCTTGATGGAGACGCCCTCGCTGTCGCTCGCTACCGCGAGGGCGGTCTTGCTGATGCGCGGAACTTTCAGTTCTGCCGTGCGCGCCGACAGCGCCGCAAGGAGGTGGCGGTTCTCGATGTTGTAGCCGAAGGCGTCGAGCCCGATCTCGGCGGCGGCAAATGTCACCTCGGGCGCGCGCAGGAGCCGCCTGCTGACGTCAACGATGCGGATCGCGGCGAGCGGCGCGGCGTCGGGGCGACAGGTCTGCCAGACGCCGAGTGTCGTCAGTGCCGTCACCGATCCGGCGAGGAGCGCAGTGGTGCGGTGATCATCCGGTGCCGCCGGCGCAATCAGCAGCGTTTCCACGCCCGAAGCCGCCAGCGCGATCGCGCTGACAAGACCGATCGGTCCGCCGCCGACGACCGCGACTTCAGCCGTGAAGTCCCTGGCGCCCGTCACGGATCGCAGCCCGATACTCACCTACGCGCCTCGGCTGCTCATGAGCGGCCAAGGCCGGCATGCCGGCACAGCCCGGTGTCAGCCGTGCCGCTGACCCGACTCCTGGGTTACGGCGATCGAGGGCGCATGATGCGTCGAGCCGGCGGCGCCGGAAGTCTCAGGCAGTTCGCGTACATGCGTCATGCCGTCGGAGATGATCTTGGTCAATTGGATCACCGACTGATTGAGCGCCGCATATTCCTCGATGTCGCGCTGCACGCGACTGCCGTCGGCTTGCAGCTTTTCGCGCAGGATCTTCAGCTCGCTGATAAGATTGTCAATCTCGCGCGTCGAGGTCCCGCAGACCCGCCGCATAAGCGTGCCGAGATTGTTGGCGGCTACCTCGCTGTCGCTGGCAGCCTGGCGAAAGGCGGTGCTGTCCCGCCGAACCATTTCACGAATATTTCCCTCGACGTCCACTGGTTCGGATTTGTCGGTCTCGATCGAGCCGCGTGGGCTGGCAAGGTTCATCGGTAACTCCCCCGTTAGTTTCGGCCGCCCGGTCCCCGGGGCGACGGTCCCGCGTCGGATGGCGGCATGAAATTGTGACGACTTCGCGGCTCCTTACCGATCGAACCGCATTGCCTTGGGGATTTCCGAGGTCTGCAGAATCGAACTCGCGACCGCGTACAAGTGGATTCGTGGCTTAACAATGGCGGAAAGATTGCACGCCCGAATTCTCTATGTCTTTAGGATGGCCGGATGGTCTCAACCCGTTCGGCCGGGAAGCCGGCAAGGCCGCGCATGGTCGCCGCCTTCTCGGTCCATGTCTTCACCGCATGCGGTGCGGCGTGCGCGCTGCTGGCCTTGATCGCGGCGGTGCGCTCGGCCTGGCCGGAGATGTTCGCGTGGCTTGGGGTCGCGCTCATCATCGATGCCGTCGACGGCACGTTGGCGCGGCGGCTTGAGGTGGCGCAGTTGCTGCCGCGCTGGTCCGGCGACTTGCTCGACTTCGTCGTCGATTTCGCGACCTATGTGTTTGTTCCGGCCTACGCGATCGTCGCCGGCGGACTGTTGCCGCTATCGGCGGCGATTCCTCTAGGCCTCGTCATCACGGTCACCGGCGCGCTTTATTTCGCCGATCGCCGCATGAAGACCGCCGACAGCTATTTCCGCGGCTTTCCGGCGCTGTGGAATGTCGCGGCATTCTATTTGTTCGTGCTCAAGCCGGCGCCTTGGCTCGGCGCGACCGCGATCATCGTGCTGGCGGCGGCAACATTCGCGCCGATCCATTTCGTCCACCCGGTGCGCGTGCCGCGCTGGCGTACGCTCAATCTGGCGGCGCTGGTGCTGTGGGGCATGCTCGCGGTGTTTGCGTTGGCGCAGAACCTTGACCCGCCGGCCTGGGCGGCCGCTTCGCTGGCAATCATCGCCATCTATTTCATCGTTGTCGGTTTGCTGCGCAGCGCTGACTGATCCCTTGCGCGGCATCGCCGACTACTTATGATCACGCGCTCTGGCGTCATCCGGAAAGCGCAATCGATCTTCGGCAAACCTCGTGCTTCGCGATGACGCGAAGGCGTGACGGGAGAGGGAAATGGTCGCTGCGGTGCGCGTTCATAAGGTCGGCGGTCCCGAGGTTTTGACCTACGAAGATATTGCGGTGGCCGCCCCCGGGGCGGGCCAGATCCGCGTCAGGCAGCACGCCATCGGCCTCAACTTCGTCGACTGCTATTTCCGCTCCGGCCTCTATCCGGCGCCGGGCGGCCTGCCGTTCGTCGTCGGCAACGAAGCCGCCGGCGAGGTCGTGGAAGTCGGTCCCGGCGTCAGCGGAATTACGCGCGGCGACCGCGTCGCCTATGTCCAGGGACCCGGATGTTACGCCGCGGAGCGCCTGGTGCCGGCCGAGCGCGCGGTCAAGCTGCCGGCGAATATCGGCTATGAGCAGGCCGCGGCGATGATGCTCAAGGGCATGACGGTCGCATATCTGCTGCGCCGGACCTTCAAGGTCGAAAAGGGCATGAACGTGCTGATCCACGCGGCGGCCGGCGGCATCGGGCTGATCTTCTGCCAATGGGCGAACCATCTCGGCGCCAATGTCATCGGCACGGTCGGCTCAAAGGAGAAGGCCGCGCTGGCGCGCGCCAATGGCTGCCATCACGCGATTCTCTATCGTGACGATGATTTCGTCGCCCGGGTGAAGGAGATCACCGGGGGCAGGCTGTGCGAGGTGGTCTACGATTCGATCGGCAGGGCCACCTTTCCGGCTTCGCTCGATTGCGTGCGTCCGCTCGGCATGTTCGTGAGCTTCGGCAGCGCGTCGGGACCGATCGAGGCGTTCAACCTCAACATGCTGCAGACCAAAGGGTCATTGTTCGCGACGCGCCCGACGCTCAACACCTATGCCGCCAAGCGCGAGGATCTCATTGCCATCGCCGAGGAGCTGTTCGCCGTGGTCGGCAGCGGCGTAGTGAAAATCCCGCTCAACCAGAAATACGCGCTGCGCGACGCCGTCAAAGCGCATCGCGATCTCGAGGGCCGTCTCACCACCGGCTGCTCGATCCTGGTGCCGTGAGGACTCGCGGCCATTGACCAAAATTTGGGGCTATTGGGCGACGCTTGGCTGGGCTTTTCTCGCCTTCGCTGCGGGTCAACTCGGCGCGTTGGTGGCGGTCGTGGTGTGGCGCGCCGGCGCCTTGAGCGCGCTTCTGGAAACGCCCTATGACGGCAGGTTCGTCACGCTGTCGGTGCTGGTCTCGACGCCGATTACGATTGCGGTCTTGGCGCTCGCGGTCTGGTTCGCACGGGCGCGCCTCGCGGAGTATCTGGCGCTCTCCTGGGCGCCGACGCACTACGTCATTACGGCGATCGTCTGGCTTGTCGGCCTGATCGCCGTCAGCGACGCGTCGCTCTATTTCAGCGGCCGGCCGCTGGTCACGCCGTTCCAGGAGCAGTCCTATGCAACCGCCGCCGCCGAGGGCTGGCTCCCGCTGATGCTGGCGGCCGCGATCCTGGTGGCGCCGGCGAGCGAGGAGCTCTTGTTCCGCGGTTTTTTGTTTCGCGGCTGGGCGCGATCGGACCGCATGGCGTGGCCGGCGATTGTGTTGATCTCGCTGCTGTGGGCGGCGCTGCACGTTCAGTACGACTGGACCGGCATCCTGCAGATCTTCGTCATCGGCCTGTTTTTGGGATGGACCCGCTGGCGCAGCCAATCGACGCTGCTGACTTTCGTGCTGCACGCGCTGTTTAATCTCGAGGGGACCTTCGAGACCGCGCTGCAGATGCGCTTTTTGCCTTAGAACGCAATTGCTGTCGATTGAAACCGGCAGTCAATGCCGGCCCTTCGGACCGAACAGGCCGCTAAAGACCGAGCCTTCAGGGGCACCTTGCCGCTGCCGCCGCGGCACCCCGATCACCGGCTCGGTGTAGCGCGCGATGGTCGCGACGATGTCTTCGAGCGGCACGGCGCTGCCGGGTGTCTCGCTGATGATGGTGGCCATGACGGCCATGTCGCGGCGGAACAGCGAATCGAGCGCCGTCAGCGTGTGGCTGATCGTGGCCGGATAGCTGCCGGTGACGAGGATCAGCGGCAGGCGCAGCGCCATCATCACGTCGAGTATCGTGCGCTCCTCGTCCAGCGGAACCATGATGCCGCCGACGCCTTCGATCAGGAGAATGTCGCGCCGCCGCTCGATTGCGGTCGCGCAATAGGCCAGGACCTGGTCGACATCGATGCCGCGATGTTCCTGCCGGGCCGCGAGCTCCGGCGAGATCGCGGCGCGAAACCGCCATGGCGAGATGCGGTCGACCGCCTCCGGCGAGAACGGCAGACCGAGAGCGGCGAGCAGGATGCCAGGATCGCTCGCCGCCGCCTGCGTCGGGTCGTAGCCTTCAACGATCGGCTTGATCGCGTCGACCTGACGGCCCATGTCGCGCAAATGCCGGATCAGTGACGCGGCGACGAACGTCTTGCCGACGTCGCTCGCAGTCGCGGTAACGAAAATTGCGGTCACAGCTGGAGGCGCCTCTCGCGCGGCATGAAACCGCCTAACGCCGGACAATACCAGCAAAAACAACGGACTGCACGCTCGCGCCGGCGCCGGCGCACGAGCCTTCGTCAATAGCCGACTGCCGCGCCGTAAAGATCGTAGGCGTCGGCGCGCTCTATTTTCACGATGGCGACCTCGCCGACCCGCAGCGGCCGATGGCTTTGCACGTAAACGGTGCCGTCGATTTGCGGCGCGTCGCCTTTGCTGCGGCCCTTGGCGTTGCCCGAACGCGATCCCGGCTTGCTCTCGACCTCGTCAATGATCACCGCCTCGCGACGGCCGATTCGGCGCTTGAGGCGTCGGTGCGAAATCTCCTGCTGATGCTGCATCAGGCGATGATGGCGCTCGTTCTTGACGGCGTCCGGGACCGCCGCGGCGAGATCGTTGGCCACAGCGCCGGCGACCGGCTCGTAGCGGAAGCACCCGACCCGATCGAGCTCGGCTTCTCCGAGCCAGTCGAGCAGGAGCGAGAAATCCTCCTCGGTCTCGCCGGGAAAGCCGACGATGAACGTCGAGCGCAGGGTGAGATCGGGACAAGCCGCGCGCCATTGCCGGATGCGCTCGAGCGTCCTTTCCTGCGCGGCGGGCCGACGCATGCGTTTGAGCACCGCCGGGCTCGCATGCTGGAACGGCACGTCGAGATAGGGCAGGACCTTGCCGTCGGCCATCAGCGCGATAGCGTCATCGACGTGCGGATAGGGATAGACGTAGTGCAGCCGTACCCAGACGCCGAACTCGCCGAGCGCGCGGGCAAGCTCGATGAACTGGGCCCGCACCTCGCGGCCCTTCCACTCGCTCGCCGCGTATTTGAGGTCGACGCCATAAGCCGACGTGTCCTGGGAAATGACCAGGAGTTCCTTGACCCCGGCAGCAACCAGCCGCTCGGCCTCGCGCAGCACCTCGGCCGCCGGCCGCGAGACCAGATTGCCGCGCAATTTCGGGATGATGCAGAACGTGCAGCGATTATTGCAACCCTCTGAAATCTTGAGATAAGCGTAGTGCCGCGGCGTCAGCTTGATGCCTTGCGGCGGAATCAGGTCGGTATGCGGGTCGTGCTGCGGCGCGGCGGCGCGATGAACGGCGGCGAGTACGCTCTCATATTGCTGTGGGCCGGTGACCGCGAGCACGTTCGGAAAAGCGGTGGTGATCTTTTCCGGTTCGGCCCCGAGGCAGCCGGTCACGATCACCTTGCCATTCTCCGCCATCGCCGCCCCGATCGCCTCGAGCGATTCCGCCCGCGCGCTGTCAAGGAAGCCGCAGGTATTGACGATGGCGAGATCGGCGCCGGCATGATGGCGCGCAAGTTCATAGCCTTCGGCGCGTAGCCGCGTGATGATGCGCTCGGAATCGACCAGCGCCTTGGGGCAGCCGAGGGAGACGAAAGAGATGCGCGGCGGCTGGTTCATGACCTGCTCAAGGCGCATGCCGTTAGGCGACGCAGCGGCCAGCGTCAATCACCCTGATTCGCAGTGATCGAGGCTCCTGGTGCAGCTTCCTGATCCGCCGTTTCTTCTCGTCACCGACCGCCGACAGGCGCGGCGTCCGCTCAACGCGATCATTGCCGAGGCGTTCGGCGCCGGCTGCCGCTGGGTGAGCCTGCGGGAGAAGGATTTGCCGGCGGACGAACAGATTCTTCTGGCGCGAGGCATCGCGTCGCTGGCGCAGGCGCACGGTGCGACGTTGACACTGCACGGCGAGGCCCAGCTTGCGAAGCTCGCCGGCGCCGACGGCGTGCACTTGCCCGCCGGCGTCGATCCCGTTTCGGCCCGCGCGCTGATCGGGCCGGAGAAGTTGATCGGCGTCTCGATCCACACGGTAACGGAAGCCGAAGCCATCGATCCCGGGATTGTCGACTATGCGCTCGCCGGTCCCGCGTTCGAGACAGCGAGCAAACCGGGCTATGGTCCCGAGATCGGCCGCAAGGGGCTTATCGAGATCGCGCATGCTGCGCGCGCGCCGGTGCTGGCGATCGGCGGCATCAATTCGGCGCGCGTCGGCGAGCTTGTCGCTGCGGGGGCGGCCGGCGTCGCGGTGATGGGTGGCGTCATGCGCGCGGCCGCCCCCGCGCAAGAGGTGAGGGCGCTGATCGCCACGCTCAAAGGCGCACTTGCTATGCGCGAGCCTGGTAAGTCCTGATTCCCTGATCCGGCGCCCAGACGCCGGCGGGAAGTCTTCCGGCCTGCCAGAACACGTCGATCGGCATGCCGCCGCGCGGATGGAAATAGGCGCCTATGCGCAGCCATCTCGGTTTGACGAACGCGACGAGCTTCTTGCCGATGGCGACCGTGCATTCCTCGTGGAAGGCGCCGTGATTGCGGAAGCTGTTGAGATAAAGCTTGAGCGATTTCGACTCCACGAGCCAGGACCGCGGCACGTAGTCGATGACGAGCGTGGCGAAATCCGGCTGCCCGGTGACCGGGCACATCACGGTGAATTCCGGAAAGGTGAAACGGGCGAGGTAATTCGTGTCCGCATGCCGATTGGGCACGCGGTCGAGCACCGCCTCGGCAGGCGAGGTGGGGATCGCCGCGGGCCGGCCGAGCTGCAAGGTTTTCTTCGCCATCACGCACTCCATGCCTTGCCTGCCCGGGGCATGACAAGGCCCTCGCCGATCCTGTAGAAGCCGCTGCGCAGGGGCGACGCAGGAGCGATCATGACCGCCATTGTCGACATTATCGGCCGGGAAATTCTCGACAGCCGCGGCAATCCGACCGTCGAAGTCGACGTGATCCTGGCCGACGGCTCGCGCGGCCGCGCGGCGGTCCCTTCCGGCGCCTCGACCGGCACGCACGAGGCGGTCGAGCTGCGCGACGGTGACAAGAAGCGCTATTCCGGCAAGGGCGTGCGCGGCGCAGTCGAGGCGGTCAATGGCGAGATCTTTGACGCGCTCAGCGGTATGGACGCCGAAGCGCAGGTCAAGGTCGACGAGGCGATGATCACGCTCGACGGCACGCCGAACAAGGGCCGGCTCGGCGCCAACGCCATCCTCGGCGTGTCGCTTGCGGTTGCCAAGGCGGCGGCCGCCGCCAATCGGTTGCCGCTCTACCGCTATGTCGGCGGCACCGCGGCGCGGCTCTTGCCGGTGCCGATGATGAATATTGTCAATGGCGGCGTGCATGCCGACAATCCGATCGACTTCCAGGAGTTCATGATCGTGCCGCTCGGCGCCGCCTCCTTCGCCGAAGCGCTGCGCGCCGGGGCGGAAATTTTTCACACCCTGCGCGCCGCGCTCAAATCCGCCGGGCTCAACACCAATGTCGGCGACGAGGGCGGTTTCGCGCCCAATCTGCCCTCGGCGGAAGCGGCCCTCGACCTGATCGTGGCGGCGATCGGCAAAGCCGGATATCGCGCCGGCGACGACGTGATGCTGGCGCTCGATCCGGCGGCGAGCGAATTCTTCGGCGACGGCGCCTATCGCTACAAGGGCGAACGCAAAACGCGCTCGGTCGACCAGCAGGTCGATTACCTCGCCGAATTGGCGCAACGCTATCCGATCGTGTCGATCGAGGACGGCATGGCCGAAGACGATATTGCCGGCTGGAAGAAGCTGACGCAGAAGATCGGCGGCCGCTGCCAGCTCGTCGGCGACGACATTTTTGTCACCAACGTCGCGCGGCTTTCCGACGGCATCAAGAACGGGATCGGCAATTCGATCCTGATCAAGGTCAACCAGATCGGCACCCTCACCGAGACGCTGGCTGCGGTCGAGACCGCGCACAAGGCCGGCTACACCGCGGTGATGTCGCATCGTTCGGGCGAGACGGAAGATGCAACCATCGCCGACCTCGCGGTTGCGACCAATTGCGGGCAGATCAAGACCGGCTCGCTTGCGCGCGCCGACCGCACCGCGAAGTACAATCAACTGCTGCGCATCGAGGAAGAGCTCGGTGCCCAGGGCCACTATGCGGGGCGCGCGGCGTTCAAGGCGTTCGGATAACGTTGTCGCGCCGCTTGTCCGCCGGTGCTGATCGGCGCTATATGCGACCAATGGTGCGGGCTGTTCTAAGGGGCGTCGGGTAGTCACCATGGATCAGACGATCGAGTTGAAAGCGGGAGATCGCCGGCTCGCGACCGAGCGGCTGCGCGATTTCGTCGTCGGGGCGGTTGAGGCGGCGCCGATCTACGACGCCCCATTCATCCATCTGGTGCTCGAGCGCGTGTTTCCCGAGGATGTCTATGCCGCGATCCTCGCCAACATGCCCGAGGCTGGCGACTACCGGCCGATGCACGGCCGCGCCAAGGGCAACGATCTTGCCGACGGCACCCATACGCGGGTGAAGATCGATCTGTTCCCGGAATACATTCGCCATCTGCCGGCAGAAAAGCGTGCGCTGTGGCACGTCGTCGGCGGTGCGCTCTGCTCCGCGGCGGTGCGGGACGCGTTCGTCCGCCGCCTTGCCCCGGCGCTGGCGCGGCGCTTCGGCGCGGGCTACGCCAATGTTGGCATGTATCCGATCCCGGTGCTCACGCGCGACATTCCCGGCTATCGGATCACGCCGCACACCGATACGCGTTGGAAGGGCATCACCGTGCAGCTTTATTTGCCGCGGGACCGCTCGGTCACGCATATCGGCACCGTCTTTCACGACGAACTCGCCGACGGCTCCAAGCCGAAGGCAAAGCAGATGACGTTCGCGCCGAATAGCGGCTATGCCTTCGCTGTCGGCACCGACACCTGGCATTCCGTCGATACGCTCGGACCCGAGGTCAAGACGCGCGACAGCATTCTCTTGACCTACTTCGTCGACGCCGGCGCGCTTCGCTTCATCCGCAATCGCGGCAAGCGGCTCGGCAACTTCCTGCTGAGCGAACTGCGCAACCGGCTGCCGTAGGCGACGTTCCGGAACGCGGCAAAGGCCCGCTGGCTCGAGATGGCCGCGAGCGGCCATTAATTCCGCCTTAAGCCGCATCCTCGCATGCTTGCGGCATGGTCACCCGCAAACGCCTACGCTCGATCCTGACCGCGCTCGGACTCTACGTCATGGCCGCCTTGCTGATCGGCTATTTCGGGGTCAACGCGTTCAGCGGCAATCGCGGCCTCAAAGCCAAGCAGGACATCGACCAGCAGATGGCGGCGCTGTCCGCCGAGCTCGGCCGACTCAAGCTCGAGCGGGTGCAGTGGCAACGCCGGGTCGCGCTGCTCAAGGCCGACAATCTCGACGCCGACATGCTCGACGAGCGCGCGCGGGCGCTGCTCGACTATGCCCACCCCCACGAGCTTGTTCAGATGCTCGAACCGCGCCCGCATCCCGCCGAGCCGGCTCGGTCGAACGGCCCTTGAACTCAACGGGTTCGTTCCCGAAATTAATTTTTCCGACGAGGAACTGGCGCCGTCCCCAGCCGAGCGCGCCTGCGCTTTCGCCATAGGGCGATTTCGGCTATGGGATCACACCCGCGGTGGGTCGAGGACAGGAATGGCGATCGCAAAAACCAAAGCAGCGGATCAGATCGCGCCAGACCGCCGCGCCGCCGCTGATCAGGCGGCCCATCCCGCCCCGGTCGCGGAATTCACCAAGGATGAGGAGTTGGAGGCGCTTCGCCAGATGCTGCTGATCCGGCGCTTCGAGGAGAAGGCCGGGCAGATGTACGGCATGGGCCTGATCGGTGGCTTCTGCCACCTCTATATCGGCCAGGAAGCGGTGGTCGTCGGCATGGAGATGGCCAAGCGCCAAGGCGACCAGATGATCACCGGCTACCGCGACCACGGCCACATGCTCGCCTGCGGCATGGACCCGAAGGGCGTGATGGCGGAACTGACCGGCCGGCGCGGCGGCTACTCCAAGGGCAAGGGCGGTTCGATGCACATGTTCTCCCGCGAGAAGAATTTCTACGGCGGGCACGGCATCGTCGGCGCGTCGGTGCCGATCGGCACGGGGCTCGCCTTCGCCAACAAATATCGCGACAGCGACAGCGTCTGCCTCACCTTTTTCGGCGACGGCGCGGCGAACCAGGGCCAGGTCTATGAGAGCTTCAACATGGCCGAGCTGTGGAAGCTGCCGGTGGTCTACATCATCGAGAACAACCGCTACGCCATGGGCACCGCGGTGACGCGCTCCTCAGCGCAGACCGACCTCTCCAAGCGCGGTCTGTCGTTCAACATTCCGGGGACGGAAGTCGACGGCATGGACGTGCGCGCGGTGAAGGCGGCGGGCGACGAGGCGATCGCCTGGTGCCGCGCCGGCAACGGCCCGACCATTCTCGAGATGATGACCTACCGCTACCGCGGCCATTCGATGTCGGATCCGGCCAAATACCGGACCAAGGAAGAGGTCGACAAAGTTCGCACCGAGCACGATCCGATCGAGCAGGTGCGCGCACGCCTCCTCGCCAGGAACTGGGCGAGCGAAGAGGACCTGAAAAAAATCGACGGCTCGGTACGCGCCATCGTCAACGAGGCCGCCGAGTTCGCGACCCACGACGCCGAGCCCGATCCTTCGGAGCTCTACACGGATGTTTACCGGTGAGTTTCGCCATGGATAGGCAAACTCTTGTTCCGATAGTCGAGAAAGCTGTGCGCC
>JASHXX010000251.1 GCA_030043335.1 Xanthobacteraceae bacterium | reverse complement strand
GCGGGACGAAATCCGGGTAGCGGCGCCGCGACCGGCCGCCGGTCGTCGGTGATGGTGTCGCCGACGCGGGTGTCGGCGACCTCCTTGATCGAGGCGGTGAGGAAGCCGATCTCGCCGGGGCCGAGCTCGTCGAGCTCGACGCGCTTCGGCGTGAATACGCCGACGCGGTCGACCTCGTAGGCGGCGCCGGTGCCCATCATGCGGATGCGCTGGGCCTTCTTCAGCGTGCCGTCGACGACGCGAAACAGGACGACGACGCCGAGATAGGAATCATACCAGCTGTCGACGAGGAGCGCCTTGAGCGGCGCCGCGGCATCGCCCTTTGGCGGCGGCAGGCGGTTGACGATCGCTTCCAGCACCTCGGGCACGTTCTGCCCGGTCTTGGCCGAGATCAGGATCGCATCCGAGGCATCAAGTCCGATCACGTCCTCGATCTGCTGCTTGACCTTGTCGGGCTCCGCGGCCGGCAGATCGACCTTGTTGAGCACCGGGACGATCTCATGATTGTTGTCGAGCGCCTGGTAAACATTGGCGAGCGTCTGCGCCTCGACACCCTGGCTCGCATCGACAACGAGGAGCGAGCCCTCGCAGGCGGCGAGGCTGCGGTTGACCTCGTAGGCGAAATCGACATGGCCGGGCGTATCGATCAGGTTGAGCACATAGTCCTTGCCGTCGCGCGCACGGTAGTTGAGGCGCACGGTCTGCGCCTTGATGGTGATGCCGCGTTCGCGCTCGATATCCATCGAATCGAGCACTTGGTCGACCATCTCGCGGTCGCTCAAGCCGCCGGTGAGCTGAATGAGCCGGTCGGCGAGCGTCGACTTGCCGTGGTCGATATGCGCGATGATCGCGAAATTGCGGATGTTTCCAATGCGGCCCGCGGTCATGCGGCGCAGATAACACTAGGCTCTCCGAGCGGCAAGCGGCGCCGGTCGCGCGTCGCCGCGTGGACGATGCCGCGGCGGCGTGCGATAGAGGCGCGGCGATGCAAAGCCGGACGATGCACAAGTCGAACGGGTCGCGCGCCGAGCGCGGGGGCGACGCGGGGGTTGCGAGGGACGAGGCCGTCGCGGCCATCATTCCCAATCTGAGCTGGCGGTATTCCGGCGGCACCGCGACCAACCAGGCGATCGCGCCAGGGCTCGCGCGGCTGATGCGCATCGGCTGGCTCGGGCCGGACCGGCCCGGGGAGGTGCCGCGGCTCTCGCTCGGCGGGCTGATGCGGTTGCGCGCGCCGCGCGCCGTGCCGGTGGTCTGGCACGCGCGGCGCAATATCGAGATGGCTGCCGGCCTGGTGCTCAAATTCCTCGGCTGGCCGTTTGTCGTGATCTTCACCTCGGCCGGGCAGCGCCGCAAGACCATCACCACGCGTTGGCTGATCGCGCGCATGGCGGCGGTGATTTCGCCCAGCGCCGTTTCGGCGTCCTTCGTACCGCGGCCGGCGATCGTCATTCATCATGGCGTCGATCTTGCGCGCTACGCGCCGGCGCCTGATCGCGCGGCGGCCTGGGCCACGACCGGCCTGCCAGGGCGCTACGGCATCGGCTGCTTCGGGCGGGTGCGGGCGCAAAAGGGCACCGACCTCTTCGTCACGGCGATGTGCCGGCTGCTGCCGCGCTATCCGGATTTCACCGCGGTGGTGATCGGCGATACGATCGGCGTGCATCATGCCTTTGCCGAACGGCTCAAGGCCGACGTCGCCGCAGCCGGCCTGTCCGACCGCATCCGTTTCCTCGGCGCGCTGCCCGCCGAGGAGGTGCCGCGCTGGTATGCGCGCGTCTCGATCTACGCTTTCACGTCGCGCAATGAGGGCTTTGGCCTGACGCTGCTCGAGGCGATGGCCGCGGGCGCGGCGCTGGTGGCGACGCGCGCCGGCGCCGCCGAACTCCTCGTCGACGACGGCAAGACCGGTATGCTGGTTCCGCCCGATAACGCCGATGCGCTTAGCGCGGCGCTCGAAAATCTGATGCGCGATCCTGCCGCGGCGGCGGCGATGGGCCGGCGCGCACGCGACAAGGCCGTGGCCGAGTTCGGCATCGACGCCGAGGTCGCGCGCATCGCCGAGGTCTATCGTTCGGTCAGGAGCATTCCCGCGAAGACGCTCCCGCGGTGAAGAACGAGACTACAGGGCGAAAATCCATGACCCCCGGAATTTCGCCGGACCGTTGGTTTTTGCTCGGGCCTCGCATCGCCGCCTGGTACGAAGGCGAGCGCGACGACGGCCGCGCGGTGTGGATCCTGCTCGCGCTGTTCGTGGCGGTGTGGACGCTGTTCCAGATCATCGCGTTCGCGCCGGTCTGCTTGCATGACGATATGCTCGAGGTGTTCGCCTGGAGCCGGCATCCGTCAGCCGGCTACGGCAAGCATCCGCCGCTTGCCGCGTTGCTCGCGGCGGCGTGGTTCGCGGTTTTTCCGGCCGCCAACTGGTCATTCGAGCTGCTCGCGACAGTCAATGCGGCGGTCGCGTTGTTCGCGGTCGACCTCATCGCCCGGCGCTATGTCGCACCCGATCGGCGCCTGCTGGTGCTGCTGCTGCTGCTGCTGACACCGTTCTATCAATTTCACAGCCAGCGGTTCTCGCCCAATGCGCTGCTGCTCTCGACTTGGCCGATCGCCGCTTATTGCTTCCTGCGCGCATTCGAGTCGCGCCGCATCGGTTGGTCGCTGCTAGCCGGCGCCACCGCGGCGCTGGCGATGCTCGGCAAGTACTATTCGGTCTACCTGATCGCCGGATTCGTTGCGGCCGCGCTCCTTCATCCGCGGCGCGGCGACTATTTGCGTTCGCCCTCGCCCTGGCTGTCGATTCTCGCGGGCTTCCTGGTGCTCGCCCCGCATCTCGCTTGGCTCGTGATGACGGGGCCCTCGCCGTTGCGCTACGCGCTCGCCGGCCACACTGCGAGTTCAACAGCTGATGAATTGGCGAAGACGCTCCTTTATGCCGCAGGCGGGCTTGCCTATGTTGCGCTGCCGGTTGTCGCCTATCTTTTCGCCGTGCGCCCGGATCGTCGGCTCATCGCGGCGACGCTGTGGCCGAATGATCCCGACCGGCGGATGCTGGTGCTGCTGCTCGCGGTACCCCTCATGCTGCCGATGCTCACGGCGCCGATCATCGGTGTGATCCTGACGCCGCTGTGGACGATGTCCGGGTGGTTTCTGCTGCCGATCATTCTTCTTTCGCCCGCGCAGCTCACCGTGCGGCGCGCCGCGACGATGCGGGTCGCGTTGGCCGTCGCGATCGTGACCGCGGCCGTCCTAGCCGCCGCGCCGGTCGTCGCCTGGCACAACTTCGCTGCCGAGGCCGAGACCGGCCACGTCTGCTGCCGCTCGGCGAGCGACGAACTGACCCGCGCTTGGCACGCGGCGACCGGGCGGCCGCTGGCGCTCGTTTCCGGCGACAGCGCGCTCGCCCAGGGGGCGACCTTCTACAGCGCCGACCACCCCGACAGTGCGCCGGACTTCGAGTGGGACACGCCGCCTTGGGTGACCGACGCGCGCCGCGCCCGCGACGGCTTCGCCGTTATCTGCTTCGCCTCCGATCGCGCCTGCCTCGCCGCGGCCGAGCAGAGCGCAGCAGGCCACTCCAGCGTCGTGCGTGCGGCGAGGAACGTGACCGCGTCGTTCTTTGGCGTGGCGAGCGCGTCGGCGAAAATCGCCCTGACGATGGTGCCGCCACAGCGCTGAGCGTAATCGGTCCAAGGTGAATCGATTGACGCTCTAGCATGTTGGTGGAGCATGATCTTTTCGGAAAACCGGTATCCACTTTCCCGGATCATGCTCTAGGCGAGCGCCCCGACGGCACCCGTCAGTACCGGTACTGATCCGGCTTGTAGGGGCCGTCCTTCGGCACGCCGATATAGGTCGCCTGCTTGTCGGAAAGCCTGGTGAGTTTGGCGCCGATCTTGTCGAGGTGCAGCCGCGCCACTTTCTCGTCGAGCTCCTTCGGCAGCGTGTAGACCCTCTTCTGATATTTGCCGGGCTTGGTCCATAGCTCGATCTGCGCCAGCGTCTGGTTGGTGAAGGACGACGACATGACGAAGCTCGGATGGCCCATGGCATTGCCGAGATTGACGAGCCGGCCCTCGGACAGAAGGATGATGCGCTTGCCGTCAGGAAACTGGATCTCGTCGACCTGCGGCTTGACGTTGACCCATTTCATGTTTTTCAGCGCCGCGACCTGAATCTCGCTGTCGAAGTGGCCGATATTGGCGACGATGGCGCGGTCCTTCATCTTGCGCATGTGGTCGATGGTGATGACGTCGACATTGCCGGTGGCGGTGACGAAGATGTCGGCGCGCGGCGTGGCATCCTCCATGGTGATGACCTCGTAGCCTTCCATCGCCGCCTGCAGCGCGCAGATCGGATCGACCTCCGAGACCATGACCCGGCAGCCGGCTTGGCGCAGCGAGGCCGCCGAACCCTTGCCGACGTCGCCGAAGCCGGCGACCATCGCCACCTTGCCGGCCATCATCACGTCGGTGCCGCGGCGGATGCCGTCGACCAGCGACTCCCGGCAGCCATAGAGGTTGTCGAATTTCGATTTGGTGACGCTGTCATTGACGTTGATGGCGGGAAACAAGAGCCGGCCTTCGCGCTCCATCTGATAGAGGCGGTG
>JASHXX010000250.1 GCA_030043335.1 Xanthobacteraceae bacterium | reverse complement strand
CAGGACGGCATGCTCAAGCACAACCAGACCTACGAGATCATGCTGCCCGAGGATGTCGGCGTGAAGCAGACCTCGCTGGTCATGGGCAAGCATTCCGGCCGTCATGCTTTCGTGCACAAGCTCGAGGAGTTGGGCTATCGGCTCGCCGGCAACCAGCTCGAGGACGCCTTCGTGCGCTTCAAGGAGCTCGCCGACCGGAAGAAGCACGTCTACGACGAGGACATCGAGGCGCTGGTCGACGAGGAGATCGCGACCGCCCAGGATCGCATCAAGCTCGTCTCGCTGTCGGTGATCGCCGGCACGCGCGGGCCGCAGCGCGCGACCATGAAGCTCGACATCGACGGCAAGCCGGCCATCGAGGAATGTGAAGGCAACGGTCCGGTCGACGCGGTGTTCAATTGCATCAAGGCGATGGTGCCGCACGAGGCGGTGCTCGAGCTTTATCAGGTGCACGCCGTGACCGAAGGCACCGACGCGCAGGCCGAAGTCTCGGTGCGGCTGGCGGAGCAGGGGCGCGCGGTGACGGCGAAGGGCGCCGATCCCGACACGCTGGTTGCCTCGGCCAAGGCGTATCTGGCGGCGCTCAACAAGCTGGTGGCGCGGCGCTTGCGCGGCGCCGCGGCCGCGCTCGCCGTCGGCGAACGCCGTATTCACTCGACGGATGTCGGCTAGGGACCTGCTGCGATACGACCGGCGACGGCCGCGCCGATCCATTTCGGCGGGGCCGCCGCGCGTCTAACCGCCATTGACGAGCGCAACGCGGCCGATCGCTCGCCGCTCGCCGAGGAGCCACATTGCCTCGGCGTAGCGCTCGAGCGGATATGAAGTGGTGAGCAGCGGGCGGACGAGGCCGCGCTGCACCAGCGCGCTCAGGGCTTCGAGCTCGCGCCGGCGCATTTGCGGATTGTGCCGGCCGGCTTCACCGGCGCGAACGCCGATCACCGAGCAGCCCTTGAGGAGGATGCGATTGCCGGCATAGGCCGGGATCGCGCCGCCGGCAAAACCGGCGATGAGGAGCCTGCCGCCATGCGCCACGCAGCGCAGCGCCACCTCCTGCGCGATCCCGACCGGATCAAATACCGCGTCGGCGCCGGCGCCGGCGGTGAGCCGCTTTACCGCTTCGTCGATCCGCTCTTCGCTGTAATTGATCAGATGGTCGGCGCCGAAGGCGCCGGCGACACGAAGCTTGTCCGCGGTCGAGGCCGCGGCGATCACTTCGGCGCCAAGCGCCTTGCCGATTTGCACCGCGGCGAGGCCGGCACCGCCGGCCGCTCCGAGCACCACAAGCCTCTGACCCGCTGCCAGGGCGGCTCTGGTGGCGAACGCGTGATAGGCGGTGATGTGGGCGACGAGAAAGGTTGCGCCTTCGGCGAAGGAGAAACCGGCCCGAAGGTCAAGCGTCTGCTCGACCGGCACTACCGCCTCTTCGGCGTAGCCGCCGGTACGCATCCGGACGATAACGTCGGCGCCCGACCGAAAATGAATCCGGCTCCGGTCCAGCCTCGGCAACGATGCCGGCCGCCTCCTGCCCGGGCACAAAGGGAAGATCCGGCCGGTGCTGATATTTTCCTTGGATCATCAGCAAATCCGGGAAATTGATCCCGGCAGCTTTGATCGCGATCCTGACCGTGCCTGGCGCCAGCGCAGCGCAGGGCAGTCGCCGCATTTCGAGCCGTTCGGGCGGCCCGAGTTCAGTGCAGACAACCGCGCGATAGGATGAGTCGGCCATCGCAGCTCCTTCAATTGCCGCAGTGGTGCGTCGAGCAGCGCGTCCGCTCCGGCACGTCGACTACATGGGGCATGAGATACCAACACCCAAGCCGACGATCGCCGACTTGGGTGTGCGCTGGGCCGAGCCTGGTTTTTTCGCGACGTTCAGCCGCTAGAACTTGTAGTTCACGCCGCCGCGGATGACGTTGTCGATCACCTTGACGTTGGTGTCGAACCCGGTTCCCGCCAGGAAGGTGTACGAACCGAAGTCCATGAACAGATATTCGACCTTTATCGACCAGTTTTTGTCGAGCATCTTCTCGATGCCGGCGCCGACTGCGAAGCCGACCAGGGTGGCCGATCCGGACAGGGCCGAAATAGGAACGGTTGTGGTCGACACGACCGCTCCGCTCACAGTTTTGGTGACGGTTATGGTGCCGGTCGACGATTCGGCGAACTGCGCGCCGCCGACGGCCAGTCCGCCGGTGGCGTAAAACAGCCAAGTCGAATCCTCGATCAATCCAACGCGCCCGCGGAGCGTGGCAAACCAAGGCAGTTTCCAGGAATTGGCGTCGTTGACGGTGGCGGTGGTGGTACAGCCGCCTACGATATCGCATGGCCCGGTGAACGGCCCGGCAACTGAGATGGACGACGAGGCGCCGTCACTGGCCCTCTCGCCGCTTCATTGCCCGTCCGCTTCGACGCCGGCGAGCCACTGCGGCGAAATCTGCCAATTGTATCCGATCTGGCCGCCGGCGATCGCGCCCTGGACGTTCGGACTTGCCGAATTCACCAACGTGCCGCCGGGGCCGGGGAAGATAGCCGTGAGACTGGTGCTGTCCCAGTTGCCCCAGCTGTAGCCGCCATTGCCGCCAATATAGAAGCCGGTCCAACTCCATGGCGCGGGCGGCGGCGCCTTGACCGGCAGAGCCATGTCGGCTGCCTGAGCAGAACCGATCGCCGCTAAACTCAAAAACGCCGTAACAAAAAGTTTTTTCATGGCCGCGCTCCGCAAGCCGACAAAAATATGTCTGACGAGTAGCAAAAGGCGGAATCAAAACCTGTGCCTATGGAGCAACATGAAAAGAAAATCGCCTGCCCGCGAAGCCCTTTGGCGCGACCGCGGCCGGCCCATTGGCCTTGCGATTAACGGATTGATTTTCATGCCTAATCTGGCGGGTTAGGTCGGCATCGCACCGACCCAGGCGTGCGGCTTGCTCGCCCGCTATCCTGCCGCTATATCTGCGGCAGGGCGCCGCCTCCATCGGGGCGGCGTTTTCGTCTCGGCGCGGCGATTCGCAGGCGGCACATGGCGGAAATGCTTGGCCGCGGAAGTTCTGGGTTCAGGGCGCATAGCTCAGTTGGTAGAGCAGCTGACTCTTAATCAGCGGGTCCAAGGTTCGAGTCCTTGTGCGCCCACCATTGACCGGACTAGGCTTTTCTCTCCTTTGCATTGGAACATCGCCGACTAGTTGGGGGGTCAGTTGGGAGTCTTTGTTCCCTTTTCGAGCTTGCGGATTGCACTTTCGCCAAGCGCCTGATCGCGGCTCAAGTAGTGGGAGTCGAGGATCGCGCGCACGCCGCGCAGCGAATGGCCGGTGATGGTGGCGATTTCGGCTTCGGTACACCCAGCAATTGCGAGCCGTGTCACTGCCGTGCCGCGCAGGTCGTTGAAGGTCACGCCAACGACGCCGGCCGCCTTGCACGCCTTGCCCCACGAGGCTCGGAAGCCATCCGATGTCCACGGTTTGCCGTCGCCGTTGGTGAGGATGATTGTGCTGCGTTTCGGCGTGGCATCGAGCGCGGCTTTGAGCGGCGCGCCGACACGTACGACCACGCGCGCGCCGGTCTT
>JASHXX010000249.1 GCA_030043335.1 Xanthobacteraceae bacterium | reverse complement strand
TCGTTATCGAAGCCGATTTGCGTTTTGCTGATGCTCGCCGCGATCGCCGCGGGCAGCGCCGGCGCGGCGACATCCGCGACGTTCGACCAATGCCGGATCTACCGCTACGCGCCGCACACGCGCGACTATGCGCTGTGCCGCATGAATCTCAGACGCTATTGGACCACCGGTCGTTGCGGCGATTGGGGTTACGCCCTGATGCATCGCGAATATTGTCACTTGTATCCGCCGCCATTCATTTGAGGCTGAGCCGGGCGGCGGACGCGAGACGCGATGTCCGCCCCTTAATGCCCCTCGAAGGCGATCAGCGTGCGCACTGGCACGCCGAGCTTGCGGATTTTCGCCGCGCCGCCGAGGTCTGGCAGGTCGATGATGAAGCAGGCCGCGAGCACATCGGCGCCGAGCTGCTGCAGCAGCTTGACGGCGGCCTCGGCGGTGCCGCCGGTGGCGACGAGATCGTCGACCAGGATGACCCGCTCGCCCTTCGCCACCGCGTCCTCGTGCATCTCCATCTCGTCGATGCCGTATTCGAGTGAATAGCCGATAGTGACGCGCTTGAACGGCAGTTTGCCTTTTTTGCGGATCGGCACGAAGCCGGCCGAGACTTGGTGGGCGACGGCGCCGCCGAGGATGAAGCCGCGCGCCTCGATGCCGGCAACCTTGTCGATCTTGCCGCCGGCCCAGGGCTGCACCAATTCGTCGACGGCGCGGCGGAACGCCCGGGCGTTGCCGAGCAGCGTCGTGATGTCGCGAAACATGATGCCCGGCTTGGGATAGTCCGGGATGGTGCGGATCGCGGTTTTGAGATCGTTCTCCAGCGCCACGCTCGTCATGGTCGGTCGAGCCCTAGCAGGGTGATGCGCCGAATGTGGCCGCCAGGAATGGCGGGCCGGTGCAAGGCAAGCCCTGCGGCGCCCCCCCCATGCCGGCAGAAGACTCCAGTGCCTCGTCGGAGATCTCCGCGCTGAGTATCTCGCTCTCGGTCGGCTCGAGGTCGGGAGGGTTGTCGCTCATGGCACAGAACCTTTCGTCGGCCGTTTCCGACAACATCCGCGCTTCGATCAGCGGCTCCGAAATGACGCTACGGGCGCGACTCGAGCGGGTGGTGCACGGGGTGCCAGACCCGCCGCTTGGTGAAGTAGAGAAGCGCGGTCAGCACGATGAGAAAGATCATCACCTGAAAGCCGAGGCGCTTGCGCGCATCGAGCGTAGGTTCCGCCGCCCACATCAGGAACGCGGCGACATCGCGGCCGTATTGGTCGACAGTGGTCGGGGTTCCGTCGGTATATTCAACCTGCCCGTCGCTTAAGGGCTTCGGCATGGCGATGGCGTGACCCGGGAAATATTTGTTGTACTGGGCGCTGGGCGGCAGCGCGAACCCGGCCGGCGGGTCGGTGTAGCCGTTAAGGATGGCGTCAATGTAGTCGGGGCCGCCCTCCTGATATTCGGTGAATGCGTCGAAGACGAACCAGGGAAAGCCGCGCTCGTAGCCGCGCGCCTTGGCGATGACGGACAAGTCCGGCGGCAAGCCGCCGCCGAGCGCGGCGCGGGCGGCCTGATCATTGGCGAAGGGCGGCGGGAAATGGTCGGAGATCTTGCCCGGCCGCTGGAACATCTCGCCCTTGTCGTTCGGGCCGTCGGTGACTTGGAACCCCGCGGCGATGGTGGCGGCCTGCGCTTCGGAAAAGCTCGGGCCGCCCGGATCGGAGAGATTGCGGAACGCCAGAAGCTTCAGGCTGTGGCAGGTGGAGCAGACCTCGCGATAGACTTTGAAGCCGCGCTGAAGCTGGGCGGTGTCGTAGAGGCCGAACGGTCCGGCGAACGACCAATGCTGCAGGGGCGGCGCATCCGCCTCCTGCGCGCCGGCGGGCCGGACCCCGGCAAGGGCGAGCCAGGCGAGCGCGCACGCAACCAGAATGCCGCGACGGGAATTCATGACTGCTCCCTCCCCTAGCGCCTGGCTTGCGCCGCCGACGGCGCGCTCGCGACGCCCGCGCCCAGCACCGATTCAGAGATCGAATTCGGCGGCGGCTTGGTCGTTTCGAACAGCCCGAGCAGCGGCAGGATCACGAGCAAGAACACGAAGTAATAGAAGGTGAGGATCCGCGCCGCGATCACATACCCGCCTTCCGGCGGCTGCGAGCCGAGATAACCGAGCCCGATCACCACCAGGAAGAACACGAACAGGAACTGGCGGTAGAGCGGCCGGTAGTTCGCCGAGCGCACGTGCGAGGTGTCGAGCCACGGCAGGAAGGCGAGCAGGATGATCGAGGCGGCAAGCGCGGTGACGCCAAGAAGCTTGCTCGGGATCGCCCGCAGGATGGCGTAGAACGGCAGGTAGTACCATTCCGGGACGATGTGGGTCGGCGTCTGGCCGGGATTGGCCGGAATGTAGTTGTCGGGATGGCCGAGATAGTTGGGGATGTAGAACACGAACCAGGCCAAGAAGACGCAGAACAGGCCGGTGAAGAAGGCGTCCTTGGCGGTCGCGTAAGGGGTGAACGCCACCGAATCCTTCTCGCTTTTCGGCTCGACGCCGGTCGGGTTGTTCTGCCCAACCACGTGCAGCGCCCAGACGTGCAGCACGACCACGGCGGCGATGATGAACGGCAACAGGTAGTGCAACGAATAGAAGCGGTTGAGCGTCGGGTTGCCGACGGCATAGCCGCCCCACAGCCAGGTGACGACGGCATTGCCGACGACCGGGATCGCCGAGAACAAATTGGTGATGA
>JASHXX010000248.1 GCA_030043335.1 Xanthobacteraceae bacterium | reverse complement strand
GACCAAGACGCGGAACACGTCGAGGCGATTGTCCTGGACAAGAGCGGCCAACGCCGCCAAGGCTTGGGGCTTGTTCATATTTCAGTAAGTATTGAAATATGAGGCCGCCGTCAAGGGATATTTCGATGATTATGGAAATAAATTTTGGCCGTGCGGGCCGGCCGCCTGGGGCCGGGGCGGACCTCCCTCGCCCGCTCGCCGGGGCTCGCCTTTACGCCAGCCAGCGCTTGCGCCGTTTGTAATGCTTGGCGTCGCGGAACGATTTGCGCTTGCCTTCGGCGATGCCGAGGTAGAATTCCTTGACGTCGTCGTTCTCGCGCAGAGCCTCGGCGGTGCCGTCGAGCACCAGGCGGCCGTTCTCGAGGATATAGCCGTAGCTCGCGTATTTGAGCGCCAGATTGGTGTTCTGCTCGGCGAGCAGGAAGGAGACGCCTTCGCTGTCGTTGAGGTTCTTCATGATCGCGAAGATCTCCTCGACGATTTGCGGCGCGAGCCCGAGCGAGGGCTCGTCGAGCAGGATCATCTTCGGCCGCGACATCAGCGCGCGGCCGATGGCGCACATCTGCTGCTCGCCGCCGGAGGTATAGCCGGCCATGGCGTTGCGCCGTTCGGCGAGCCGCGGGAAGTAGCTGTAGACCTTGTCGAGATCGGCGCGGATCGCGCCCGACCCGTCGCGGCGGGTGAACGCGCCGGTGAGCAGATTCTCCTCGACGGTCAGATGGCCGAAGCAGTAGCGGCCCTGCATCACCTGGATGCAGCCGCGCCGCACAACCTCGTTGGGCGAGAGCGACTGCACCTCGGCGCCGTCGAAGATGATCGCGCCCTTGGTCACCTCGCCGCGCTCGGAGTGCAGCAGATTGGAGATCGCTTTCAGAGTCGTGGTCTTGCCGGCGCCGTTGGCGCCGAGAAGCGCCACGATACCGCCGTCCGGCACCGCGAGCGACACGCCCTTGAGCACGAGGATGACGCGGTCGTAGACCACCTCGATATTGTTGAGCGACAGAATCGCCGCCGAGCCTTCAGCCGCTGCGGGCGCGGATTTGATCGACTCGACGGCGGTCATGACCTGCTCTCCTTGCCGTCAATCCGGGACCGGGCGAAGCGGGGAGCCCGGAATCCATAACTCCGGAGCGGGAGCGTGGATTCCAGGCTCGACGCTCCGCGTCGATCCGGAATGACGCGAGCTTACGACGACTTGTCGCAAGGCTCGGTGCGCTTCGGCCAGCCGGCGTTGGCCTTCACATAGTCCTCGGCGGCGCTGTTGATGAGCGGCAGCACCTTATCCTTGATCGGCTCGATCGAGGGGGCGACCGTGTTCCACTTCGCGCCGTCCCACTGCACCAGCGAGATGCCGCCATGGCCGTTATGGTCGGCGCAGCTCAGCTTCACCGGCGAAGCAAAGCCTTCGAGGCCGAGCTCCTTGAGCCGCGCTGTGGTGATGTTGAGCCCTTCGAAGCCGCGGCGCACGTCTTCGCCGTTGACCACCTTCTTGCCGGTCAGCTGCTGCGCGGTGCGGATCGCCTCGGCGATCAGGACCGAGTTCCAGATCGCGCGGTTGTAGAAATTCTCGCCGACCTTGTCCTTCGAGGCGAGCTGGCTCTTGCCCTTGTCGACCACGTATTTGACGATGTCGCGGATGACCGGGAAATTCGAGCCGACGGCGTTGAGGTCGAGCGAAGAATAGCCCTTCGCCTCCTCGCCGGCCGGACGCGCATCATCGT
The DNA here is from genome assembly GCA_030043335.1 of Xanthobacteraceae bacterium. GTDB lineage: Bacteria > Pseudomonadota > Alphaproteobacteria > Rhizobiales > Xanthobacteraceae > BOG-931. The sequence continues at coordinate 2,286 of JASHXX010000248.1, read as the reverse complement.
CGTTGCCCGACCACCACACGCCGACAAGCCGGTTCATCGGGAAGCCGATCTTGGTCGCTTCCTTGATCGCCGTCGGGTTCATGGCGCCCCAGCCCTGCAGATAAATCCAGTCCGGCTTGTCGCGCCGCACGTCGAGCCACAGCGAGCTCTGGTTCTGCATCTGCGCCGCCGGCACCGGATAGAGCTTCAGCGTGAAGCCGTAGTCCTGGGCCAGCGCCTGCAGGAGCGGGATCGGTTCCTTGCCGTAGGGCGCGTCGAGATGGACGAGGCCAATGGTCTTACCCTTGAGCTTGTCGAAGCCGCCCTCGACGTCGGCGGCGTGGCGCACGAACGCCGAGGCGCCGTCCCAATAGGTCGCCGGCGGATTGAAGATCCACGGGAACAGATTGCCGTCGGCGGAAGCCGAAAGGCCGTAGGCCATCGACAGGATCGGGACCTTGTCGACCGCGGCTTTGGGAATGAGCTGGAGCGTGATGCCGGTCGAGTAGGGATTGATGACAACCGGGTTCTTGCCTTTCACCGTGTCATAGCATTCGACGCCTTTCTTGGTGTCGTAGCCGGTCTCGCACTCCTCGATGATCAGCTTGGCGCCGCCGATGCCGCCGTCGCGCTCGTTGAGCATGGTCAGATAGTCCGCCATGCCGTTGGCGATCGGAATCCCGGAGCCGGCGAACGGGCCGGTGCGATAAGTAAAGAGCGGCACGTAGATGCCGTCTTCCGCCCGCGCCGCCGTCACGGCGGCGCCAGCCGCCGTCACAACCGCGAGGCCGAGAGCAAGATGTTTGAGACGCATAGGTGTTTCTCCTCCTTCAGTCGCGTCGGCTCTCGGCCGGCGCCTCGATACGAGCCTCGATCTCCACGCGGGAACGAGGGCATCCCGCCCGGCCGGTCGGCCGGGCGGTCATTGGCTCAATAGTGCATTATTCGGCCCGCCGTCACCTCATGACGACTTGTCGCAAGCCTCGGTGCGCTTCGGCCAGCCGGCATTGGCGTTAACGTAATTGGTGGCCGCGCTGTCGATCAGCGGCAGCACCTTGTCCTTGATCGGCTCGATCCAGCCGGACGCTTTGGTCCATTTGGCCCCGTCCCATTGGGTGAGCGAGATGCCGTTGTGGCCGTTGTGGTCGGCGCAGCTCAAATGGATCGGCGCCGCGAAGCCGTCGAGGCCGAGCTCTTTCCAGCGCGCCTCGCTGATGTTGAGCGTCTCCAAACCGCGACGCACGTCCTCGCCGGTGACCTGCTTCTTGCCGGTCAGCTGCTGGGCGGCACGAATGGCCTCGGCGATGAGGACGCCGTTCATCATGCCGCGGTTGTAGAGCGCCTCGCCGACCTTGTCCTTCGACGGGACTTGGCTCTTGCCCTTGTCGACCACGTATTTGAGGATGTCCTGAACCGCCGGATAATCCTGGCCGACCGCGCTGATGCTCAGCGCCAGATAGCCCTTGGCGTCGGCGCCGGCCGGACGGACATCGTCCTCACCGCCCGCCCACCAGACGCCGACGAAATGGTCCATCGGGTAGCCGATCTTCGCGGCTTCCTTGAGAGCGGTCGGGTTCATGGCGCCCCAGCCCTGCATGTAAATCCAATCGGGCCGGTCGCGGCGGATGTCGAGCCAGAGCGAAGTTTGGTTCTGCATCTGCTGCGGCGGCACCGGATAGAGCTTGAGGGTGAAGCCGTAATCCTTGGCGAGCGCTTCGAGGAGCGGAATCGGCTCTTTGCCATAGGGCGCGTCGAGGTGGACGAGGCCGATGGTTTTGCCCTTGAGCTTGTCGAAGCCTCCTTCGACGTCGGCGGCATGGCGCACGAACGCCGAGGCGCCGTCCCAATAGGTCGCCGGCGGATTGAACACCCAGGGAAAGTCGTTGCCGTCGGCCGAGGCCGAAAGCCCATAGGCCATGGACAGCACCGGAATACGGTCGACCGCGGCCTTCGGAATGAGCTGGAGCGTGATCCCGGTCGAATAGGGATTCACGATGACCGGGTTTTTGCCCTTGGTGGCGTCGTAACATTCGACGCCCTTCTTGGTGTCGTAGCCGGTCTCGCACTCCTCGATGAGCAGGCGGGCGCCGCCGATGCCGCCGTCTCGCTCGTTAAGCATGGTCAGATAATCCTGCATGCCATTGAAGATGGCCGCTCCCGCGCCGGAGTAGGGACCGGTGCGATAGCTGAACAGCGGAACGTAGATGCCGTCCTCGGCCTGCGCGGTCGCAACCGCGGCGTACGCTGCTGTCGCTACTGCCAGGCCGAGAGCAAGATGCTTCAGACGCATGGCGCTTCTCCCTTATG
>JASHXX010000247.1 GCA_030043335.1 Xanthobacteraceae bacterium | reverse complement strand
CTGCCTGAGATCGGCACAGTCGAGGACAATTCGGCGTAGCAAAGGCCGGCGAAGGCGCAGGCGACCGCGCCGAGCAGGAAGGAGAGCGTGATCGCCGGGCCGGCATTCGCCGCCGCGGCATGTCCGGTCAAGACGAAAATCCCGGCGCCGATGATGGCGCCAATGCCGAGCGTCACCAGATTGAGCGCCGACAGACTGCGCTTGAACGGCACTCCGTCATGCGCGGTCAGCGCCTCGACCTCGGGCTCCTCCGCCTCAGCGGCAAGAACCGCGAGCGATTTCCGCACCCAAATCTGCGCCGGCACGTCTGCGCGTCCCCTCGCTACAGGCCGGCGGTCGCGAGCGCCTCGGCCTGCCGCTTGGCCACGCGATCCATCGAAAAGCGCTCGATCGCCTCGTTGAACAGCCGGTAGAAATTCAGTTCCGCGCGCAGGTGCAGGAACACGGCGCCGAGACCGATCGCAGCGCGATCCATGAACACGAATTCGCGCGGCACCGTCACCGGCCCCTTGCGCTTGAGCGCCTGGTGCACGCGGAACGCTTCGCGGCGGCCATATTCGGCCGGCGCCACGCCGTCGGCAATGCTGCGCACCCGGTCGTCGAGGAGCGGCGCGTAGATGAACCGCGCCCAGATGTTGAGCGTGTCGATCAGATCGCGCGAGAGCCGGTGGAAGCCCCAGGTTTCGTAAGCGCTCACGATGAGGTCGTCGTCGCCCTTGAGGAGACCGTGATAGAGATCGACGACGCCGCGCACGAAGCTCGGCGGAAAGACCCGGATGCAGCCATAGTCGAGGAGGTTGATGCCGGCGGGCACGCCGTCGCGTTCGAACACCGTGTAGTTGCCGAGATGCGGATCGCCGTGAATGACGCCGAAGCGGCTGAACGGAAACCACCAGGCGGTGAACATGGCGGTGGCGAGCGTGTTGCGTACGGCAAGCGGCGCGTTCTTGTGCGTCAGCATGCGGCTGCCGTCGAGCCAGTCGAGGGTGAGCAGACGCCCGCTGGAGAGCTGCGGCCAGGCGCGCGGCACGCGCACGCTGTCGATGCCGTCGAGCATGGTGCGGTAGAGCGCGACATGCTTGGCTTCGCGCCGGTAGTCGAGCTCCTCGCGCACGCGCGCGCCGATCTCTTTGGCGATCTCGGTGGTGTCGATGGCGGCGTCGAGCCGGCGCCGGATGGCGAGCAGCCATTCGAGCTGCTGCAGGTCGGCCTCGACCGCCGACTGCATGTCGGGATATTGCAGCTTGCAGGCCAGCGGCTTGCCGTCGAGCGAGCGCGCGCGATGCACCTGGCCGAGCGAGGCAGCGGCCGCGGGATGATGCTCGAAGCTTGCGAACTTGCTCTGCCAGTCGGCGCCGAGCTCCGCCTGCATCCGCCGCTTGACGAACGCCCAGCCCATCGGCGGCGCTTCGCTCTGCAGCTTCTGCAGCTCGGCGGCGTATTCGGGCGGCAAGAGATCGGGAACGGTCGCGAGAAGCTGCGCGACCTTCATCAGCGGGCCCTTGAGGTTGCCGAGCGCCGCCGCGAGCGCCGAGGCCTCGCCGGCGCGATTGGGCTCGCCGCCGAGAAGCCGCCGCCCAGCATAGCGCGCCGCCACTCCACCGACATTGGCGCCGACGCGCGCGTAGCGCGCGGCGCGGGCGGAAAAGCGGTTCTTTTCGCGGTCGGCCATTTTGGGCTCGAGAATTCCTCGCGAGCCCGAGATAAGCCATCGGCGGGAATATTGCTACAAATTAGGCCGGCTCGCCGCCTTGCTTCGGCGCGCTTTTGCGCGGCTTGCCGGGCGCTTTTGCTTTTGCCTTCGACAGCCAATTGACGAATTTCGGCTTCGCGACCGGCGGAGCCGCCGTCCGCGCGCGTGGAAACAATCGGTCGAGCAGCTCCAATTGCGGGCGGACGTCGGGATTTTGGTCCGGGTCGAGATGCGCGAACGCGTCGCTGCGGTTGAACAGATTGAAGGCGGCATGAAAGCCGAGCGCGCGATAGGCTTCGAACTGCTCCTCGGTGAACCGCTGGGGTCGAGCGTGGTCTCGTGGGGAAAGTCGGCGTAGCGCCTCTTGTAGTCGAAGATATAGTCGTTCTCGTCGCACGTGAGCGAAGCCTTGATATAGACGAGAATGCCCTTACGGTTGCCCGGATAGCTGATTTCGCCGATCGCGCAATGCGGCCCGTGGTGCTCGGGCACCGCGCCGGCATTGTCGTCTGACGCATCAGCGGTCTTCTTTCCCGAGGCTCCGCTGGTTTGGTCCTTGGCGCTTTTCGGCGCCGCGGACACGTCGCCGGCTTTATCGATCGCCTGGCTTGTGGCGAGACTTTCGGGCGCGATCTGCTCCCATGGCAGGTCGATGCGGATGCCGAGGTCGATCAGGGCATAGCGCTCCAGCGTATTGAAGGAACCGAACGCCATTTGCGGATCGGCCTCGGCGTCGACCGCGATGATGACGCGGCAGCGCCGCCGCAGCAGCTCGTAGATGCCGAGATTCTCGATATGGCCGCCGTCGGTCAGGTAGACCGACTTAAGGCGCTCGCTGAGCAGGCCGAACATCTCGGCAAGAAAATAGTAGTTCGCAGCAAAATTGTTTTTGCGACGAAACTCGGATACTCCGCGGCGCTGCCGCGAAGTCGGCGGCCGCGCACCGGCGAGCTTCTGCGGATTGCGCAGCCAATAGCCGAGCCGGATGTTGAGCAGCGCCAGCGTCGCGGTGAGCGGCCTGATGTTCTGCGCCCCCATATCCGAGGACACCGCAGCGCCGGACACGGCCATCGCGGTCGCAAAATCGAAACCGATGGCGACCTGTTCGACGTCCGCGGTCATTGCATATTTGGTCGCCTTGCTGCCGACGAACAGCGGACTAAAGATGAAGAAATCGGCGTTGCGGCCCCGCCGGTTTGCGGTTTTCGAATCCTCGACGTTGAGCGCCGCGTTGACCAAATGATAGGGCCCGTTCAGGCTCGACATCTCGCTGAGAGGCGTATCGAATGGCGGCAGGTCCCGCTCGCCGATCCGCCGCTCGGGAATGAACAGGAATGCCTTGCGCAGCCGGTCGCGATAAAGCGGATGCAGCGAATTCGCATTCGGCCGGGAGATCAGCGAAATCGGGACCAGCAAGATTGCGACGACGAAGTAGAGCACCGTCGCCGCGTGTCCATTGTGTCCGGAGAGCCAATAGGAAGCGGTCGCCAGCCAAACCGGCGGCAGGCAAGCACAGTCCAGCTCGTTGATGCAGATGCCCCAATATGTGAGGTCTAGGTAGACGATCCAGATT
>JASHXX010000246.1 GCA_030043335.1 Xanthobacteraceae bacterium | reverse complement strand
TCAGAGTACAACGAGAGCTACGGTTCCAAAGGGCTGACCGTCGTCATCATGAAGCTCGCCGAGGATTTGATTGGCCGGGACCCTCGATCCGTCGAGCTCATCACCGCGAACCTCTATGCGCGCACGCGTCAGGCACCGGGCGGCCTTATCCAGCAGGCGATCGCGGCGATCGAGAACGCGCTCGTCGACGTGAAGGCAAAAGCCCTTGGCGTGCCGGTATGTGAAATGGTCGGCGGGCCCGTCCGCGATCGGCTCCGCCTGTATTGGTCGCACTGTGGCACCTACAGGCTGCACCATGCCGCGAAAATGGGCCTCCCGCCGATCCGCACTCTGGACGACATCCGCAAGCTGGGCGAGCACGTGCGTGAGCGCGGCTTCACGGCGCTCAAGACCAACATCCTTTTGCTCGATGCTGAGAGCCCGGAACTCTACATGCCCGGCTTCGGTCGCTCGCCCGGCGGACCCGAGCTAAATCCGTCGCTCCGCGTCGAGGACGCGCTCGACAAACAACTTGGGGCCTTTCGTGATGGCACTGGCAAGGACGTCGAGTTCCTCCTCGATCTCAATTTCAATTTCAAGACGGAGGGCTACATCCGCCTCGTCCGTGCGCTCGAACGGCACCGGCTGATGTGGGTCGAGATTGACAGCTTCGATCCGCGCGCGCTTGCCCTCATCCGTCGTTCGATCGGAACGCCCCTCGCGAGCTGCGAAAGCCTATTCGGCCGGCGCCAGTTCAAAGATTTCTTCGAGAATTACGCCATGGACGTCAGCATTATCGACGTACCGTGGAACGGCATCCTCGAGGCGATGAAAATCGCCGCCATGGCCGAGGCCTACGAGGTCAACTGCGCGCCGCACAACTTCTATGGTCACCTGTCCACGCTGATGAGCGCCCACTTCTGTGCAGCGATACCGAACTTCCGCATCATGGAGGTCGACATCGATGACGTGCCCTGGAAGGACGATCTCGTCACCGAGTTGCCACGCATAGAGAACGGTCACCTGATCATTCCAACCAAGCCCGGCTGGGGCGCCGACATTAACGAGAACGCGGTGAAGAGACATCCGCCGAGGTGAGGCGGTTAGCTTGCTTCCTCCGGAGTTCCTCGTCGGACCTTGTCGATGTCGGTCTGACGGGGCAACTAGCGCCGCAATCGGCCGTTGACGTTTCGACCCCCGCCCTTTTGCCAAGACTGCAGCTAACCTGCCATGTCTGACTGCCACTTCCCACCGGTCCGGTCGACGAAAACGATTCCTTTCCCGCTTGTCCTCCGGGGTCCAGTACTTAAACTAAGCTGAAAGTTGAAGAAGTGGTTTACCGACTCAAGTCCGGCAACGAGGGAGGAACGTGATGCCCCGCCACCTCAAGCGCGGAATGGACGCAAGCGCCATCAAGGTGGCCGATGCCAGGGTGCGCGGGACGGTCGAAAAAATCCTCGCCGACATCGAGGCGCGCAAGGACGCTGCGGTGCGCGAGCTGTCGCAGAAATTTGACGGTTGGTCGCCGGCCTCGTTCAAGCTTGCATCGGCGGAGATCGAGCGCGCGATCGCGCAGGTGCGCAAGCGCGATCTCGACGACATCAGGTTCGCGCAGGCGCAAGTGCGCGATTTCGCGCAAAAGCAGAAGGAGACGCTGCGCGACCTCGAGGTGGAGACGTTGCCTGGCATCGTGCTCGGACACCGCCACATCCCGGTGAACTCGATCGGCTGCTACGTACCTGGCGGCCGCTACCCGATGGTCGCCTCCGCACACATGTCGATCGTTACCGCGCGGGTCGCCGGCGTCAGGCACATCATCGCTTGCGCGCCGCCGTTCAGGGGCGGCCCGCATCCGGCGATCGTGGCGGCGATGCATTTCGGCGGTGCTGACGAGATCTTCGTGCTGGGCGGGGTGCAGGCGGTGGCTGCCATGGCGCTCGGCACCGAGAGCATTGCCGCCGTCGACATGATCGTCGGCCCGGGCAACGCCTATGTCGCTGAGGCGAAACGGCAATTATTCGGCCGCGTCGGCATCGACCTCCTCGCCGGCCCGACCGAGACGCTGATCATCGCCGACGACAGCGCCGACGGCGAAATGTGTGCAACCGATTTGCTCGGCCAAGCCGAGCATGGGCCGACCTCGCCGGCGATCCTGATCACCAATTCCGAAAAGCTCGCGCGCGACACCATGAAGGAGGTCGAGCGGCTGCTCGCGGTCCTGCCGACCGCCGACATCGCCGGGAAGGCCTGGGCGGATTTCGGGGAGGTCATCGTCTGCGCCGACGAGGCGGAGATGGTGCGCGAGGCCGACCGCGTCGCCTCCGAGCATGTGCAGGTGATGACGCGCAATCCCGACTATTTCCTCGACAGCATGCGCAACTACGGCTCGCTGTTCCTCGGCCCACGCACCAACGTTGCCTACGGCGACAAGGTGATTGGCACCAACCATACGCTGCCAACCAGGAAGGCGGCGCGCTATACCGGCGGGCTGTGGGTGGGAAAATTCCTCAAGACCTGCACCTATCAGAAGGTGAACAGCGACGCGGCAAGCGCCATGATCGGCGAGTATTGCTCGCGGCTGTGCATGCTCGAAGGCTTCGTCGCCCACGCTGAGCAGGCGAACGTCCGAGTGCGCCGCTACGGCGGTCGCAACGTGCCCTACGCGCAGGCGGCGGAGTGAGTCTTTCTTTGTTGACGGTCCCCTCCTGCCCTGCGGGAGAATGAAGGCTGGCGGCCTAGCAAACCGTGACTTCGATCAATCTTGCGAAAACTCCCTCCTTCCGCCTCGACGGCAGGCGCGCGCTTGTCACCGGCGGCGGGCGCGGCATCGGGCTTGCAGCGGCCGCGGCGCTGGCCGAGGCCGGTGCGCAGGTGACTCTCGCGGCGCGCACTGGACGGGAGATCGAGGCGGCGGCAAGCGCCATTCGCGCGCGCGGCGGCGAGGCCGA